>JAJPIH010000262.1 GCA_021324875.1 Alphaproteobacteria bacterium | reverse complement strand
CGGGCTGGGTCTGGCGCCCCTGCGGCCGGCAATCTACGCGGTACTTGCCCGCCGCAAGCGTTATGGCAGGATCGTCCTCCTTTATGGCGCCCGCGGCCCCTCCGACATCCTCTTCCGCCGCGAGTTGGAGACATGGCGCCGCCGCCTCGATGTCGATATCGCTGTCACCGTCGACCACGCGACCGCGGATTGGCGCGGCAATGTCGGGGTCGTCCCGGCGCTCATTGGCCGCGCCGCCTTCGATCCGGACCATTCGGTGGCGATGCTGTGCGGGCCGGAGATCATGATGCGCTTCACGATCGACGCGCTCGCTGAGCGCGGGATGACGGCGGAGCGGATCTGGCTCTCGATGGAGCGCAACATGAAATGCGCGGTCGGGCTGTGCGGACATTGCCAGTTCGGGCCCGCCTTTGTCTGCCGCGACGGGCCGGTCTTTCGCTTCGACCGCATCGCCTCGTGGTTCAAGGTTCGGGAGATCTGACGTGCCGCGTCGCCCCGGCCGGCCGCGCCTCGCGGTGTGGAAATTTGCCTCCTGCGATGGCTGCCAGCTGAGCCTCCTCGATTGCGAGGACGAGCTGCTGGCCGTCGCCGAGCGCCTCGAAATCGCCTATTTCGGCGAGGCCTCGCGGCGCATGCTGCCCGGCCCCTACGATCTCTCTCTGGTTGAGGGCTCGATCACGACGCCGGCCGATGCCCTGCGCATCAGGCGGGTGCGCAGATTGTCGCGTCGGCTCGTAACGATTGGCGCCTGCGCCACCGCGGGCGGCATCCAGGCGCTGCGCAATTTCGCCGACGCCGCGGAATTCGCCGCCTATGTCTACCCGCACCCCCAGTATGTGAAGACGCTCGCCACCTCGACGCCGATTGCCGCGCATGTCCCGGTCGATTTCGAGCTGCGCGGCTGCCCGATCGACAAGGGCCAGCTGCTCGAGGTCATCAAGGCGTTTCTCGTCGGCCGCAAGCCATCGATTCCGAACCACAGCGTCTGCATCGACTGCAAGGCGCGCGGCACGGTCTGCGTCATGGTCGCGCGCGGCGCCCCATGTCTCGGCCCGGTCACGCATGCCGGATGCGGCGCCATCTGCCCGTCCTACGACCGCGGCTGCTACGGCTGCTTCGGGCCGGTCGCCGGCGCCAACACCGCTGCAATCGTGCGCGAGTTTTCGAAGCTCGGCATGGCGCCCCGCGATATCGGCCGGGTGTTTCGGACGTTCAACGCCGCGGCCGAGGCGTTTCGCAAGGAGGCCGACGCCCATGGCCACTAGGACGATCCGCGTCGACTATATCGCCCGTGTCGAAGGCGAGAGCGCGCTCGACCTCCATATCCGCGACGGCAAGGTCGATGCAGCGCACCTTGCCATATTCGAGCCGCCGCGCTTCTTCGAAGCCCTGCTGCGCGGCCGCGGCTTCCGCGAAGTGCTCGATATCGTCGCCCGGATCTGCGGGATCTGCCCGATCGCCTATCAGATGAGCGGCGTGCACGCGATCGAGCAGGTTCTCGGCGTCGCGGTCGAGCCGCCGATCCGCGCCTTGCGCCGTCTCCTCTATTGCGGCGAGTGGATCGAGAGCCACGCGCTGCACATCGTCATGCTGCATGCGCCCGATTTTCTCGGCTATCCCGATGCGATCACGATGGCGCGCGAGCACGGGGCGGCGGTCGAACGCGGGCTCGCCCTGAAGAAGGCCGGCAATGCGCTGTTGCGCCTTCTCGGCGGCCGCGAAATCCATCCGGTCAATGTCCGGGTCGGCGGCTTCTACCGGGCGCCGGCCCGCGCCGAATTGGCGGCGCTCGTCGACACCTTGAAGGCGGCCCAGGATCAGGCGATCGCGACATTGCGCTGGGCGGCGGGGTTCGAGTTTCCGGAATGCCGTCGCGACTACGAATTCGTGGCGCTCCGCCACGCGCAAGACTATCCGATGAACGAGGGCCGGATCGTTTCCACGGCCGGTCTCGACATCGCCGCCGCCGATTACGAGACCGAATTTCTCGAGCGCCAGGTGCCCCATTCGACGGCGCTGCACTCGGCGCTGAAACGGCGCGGCGCCTATCTCGTCGGGCCCTTGGCGCGCTACGCGCTCAACCGCGACCGCCTGCCGGCGGAGGTCCAGGCACTCGCCGACGAGGTGGGGCTCGAACCCGTCTGCTGCAATCCTTACCGCAGCATCCTGGTGCGCGCGGTCGAGGTCGTCTATGCCTGCGGCGAAGCATTGCGGCTGATCGTCGATTACGAACCGCCCTCTCGCCCCTTCGTCCCGGTCGCACCGCGCGCCGGTACCGGCCACGCCTGCAGCGAGGCGCCGCGAGGCATTCTTTACCACCGCTACCGGCTCGACGCCGAGGGGACGATCCTGGATGCCCGGCACGTGCCGCCGACCGCCCAGAACCAGGGCGTCATCGAAGCGGACCTGCGGCAAACCGCGGCCGCCCGGCTCGATCTCGACGAGGATGAACTGAAGGCCGCTTGCGAGCAGAGCATCCGCAATCACGATCCGTGCATCTCCTGCGCGGCGCATTTCTTGACACTGCGCGTCCATCGGGGATGAGCGAGGGCTGCGCAGCCGGCGTCCTGGTCGCCGGCATCGGCAACCCGGACCGCGGCGACGACGGCTTCGGACCGGCGGTCGCCAGGCGGCTGCGCGAGCGGCTGCCTTCCGGAATTTGCGTCGTCGAGCGGGCCGGCGACATTCTCGCACTGATCGGCGATTGGGAAGGTTTCGCACACGTCGTCATGGTCGATGCCGTCAAGGCGATGGGCGAACCGGGGCGCATCCATCGCTTCGATCTGCGGAAATGCGGGCTGCCGATCGGTTTCGCCTATCGTTCGACGCACGGCTTCGGCGTCGCCGAAGCCGTCGAACTGGCGCGCAGCCTCGGCCGGCTGCCGCGCCATCTTGTCCTCTATCTGGTTGAGGGCGCATGCTTCGAGATCGGGGTGCCGCTGTCGCCGGCGGTTGCCCACGCTGTCGGCGAGGCGGCGGCGCGGATCGTCGAGGAGTTGGCGTCACGATCAGCCGCCGAAACGGAGGAAGGGGAACGCGCATGATCGTACGGATTTATACGGGCGAGGACGGCCAGACCCATTTCGAAGCCCTCCCGCCGCCGGCCGAAGCCAGCTACAACGTGCCGCTGCAACCGGGCGCCAACCTCGCATTCCGCTGTTTCCCCGCCGATTATTGGAGCGATTGGCACACCGCACCGCGGCGCCAATACATCTTTATTCTCGCGGGGCTGATGGAGATCGGGATCGGCGACGGCACCACACGCCGTTTTGGACCGGGTGACGTGGTCCTCGCCGACGACCTCACCGGCCAGGGCCACACGACGCGCTCGCTGGGGGTTCCGCGGATCAGCGCCACCGTGCCGGTGGCCGCCTGAGAGAGGTTTTGCCCGCCTCCGACGTGAGGAGCGCCATGGCGCACCCCGGCGTCGCGACGGTTCGGCGACAGGCGGTTTGGCGACAGGCGGTTTGGCGACAGACAGGGAGACTGGCCATGCCAGAGCGTCAACGCATGACGACCCGACTGAAGGCCCTGTTTCAACGGCCGGAAATATTTGTCTTGGCCGGCGGGATCAATCCGATTGGGGCGAAGATGGCGGAGCTGTTGGGCTATGAGGCCTTCTACATGTCCGGGGGCAATACCTCGGCGCACCAACT
>JAJPIH010000129.1 GCA_021324875.1 Alphaproteobacteria bacterium | reverse complement strand
TGGCCAGCGGCTCGATTGGGAGGACAAGGACGTCTTCACGGTGCCGACTTGGACCTTTTGCGAGCACATGAATAGCGGCGACCGCCCGGCCTTCCTGTTCAGCTTCAGCGACGCGCCGGTGATGAAGGCCTTGCACCTCTACCGCGAGGAGATGCGCTGCTAGCCGACCCCGCGCTGTCGCGAGCCGCCGCTTGCCGCAATAGCGGCCGACACCCCTCGCCGCTATCGGCCGGCGGCATGTTCGGCAACGAGCAGGCCAAAGACGCAGGCTTTGATCAGGCCGCCTACATAGCCGAGCGCGCTGCCACCCTCCAGCCCGCCGGTGCTGCCGCCGGCGGCGTAAAGCCCGGTAATCGGCGACCCGTCCGGGCGCTTCACCCGGCCGTGGCCGTCGATGGCAATCCCGCCAAAGGTGTTGGTGATGCCGGCGCAAATCGGGATGGCGAAGAAGGGCGGAGTGTCGATCGGCCGCACCGCGCCGGCAAGTTCGGAGCGGCCGGGTAACAGCGTCGTCAACCGATTGAAGCGAACCGCGTCGTTATATTCGGCAACGGTAGCGGCCAAGCTGTCGCCCGGCAGTCCTGCCAACCTGCCGAGCGCCTCGATTGTCCCGGCCTGGTGCACTGTCCCGCCCGCCGCCGGCAATTGCGGATTGGGCGGGATCTGTGCGGAGCTGCCGGCGGTCTCCCAGATCGGCGCATCACAAATGACGGTGGCGCATAGCTGGTCATCGAGCCGGGCAAGCTCGTTGGCGATCGCAATGCCGCCCAACCCCTCGTCGAGAAACCGGCCGCCATCGCGATCGACCACGATCCCCGCCGTCGCCACCGCGTCGATCTGGGGATAGGGCCATAGCGCGGTATTCTCCATCGCATCCCGGCTCATCAGATGGCCATAAAACCGGTCGAGACCAATCAGCGCCGCCCCCGCTTCGGCCGCCATCTTGAGCCCGTCGCCAATTGCCGTGCCGGCGTGGCGCATCAGCACCCGATCGGGGCGCGGCCCGATATACCGACGGAAGAGTTCGGCATTGCCGGGAAACCCGCCATCGGCGATGACCACCGCCCTGGCGTCGACCGCCAGGTCGGCGCCATCCCGGTGCGCGTCGATGCCGGTAACCTCGCCGTTCTTCAGCCGCAGCGCCCGCGCGCGCGTCCCGAGCAGCAACCGACCCTGACGCTCGCGCAGCCGGCGGCCCAACGCGCTAAGCAGCCGGTCCGGGCCGCGCCCTTGCCAATCCTGCCCGGCCACCGGCCGGCGCGGTGGTGCGAGCGTGAAGCGGTGCCAAGCAATCGGGCTGCCCTGGGTGAACCTTGCCCCCTGCTGCGCCAGCCACTCGACGGTGCGGCCGGCATTGGCCGCAATCGCCGTCGCCAATTGCGGATCGGTTTCATCGCCGGTTCGCTGGTTGATCGCGGCCAACAGCTGGTCGGGGCCCAGCTTCACGTCGTGGTAGGAGACGTGAAAGATGCCGCCGGCCCAGCGCGAGCTGCACAGATAGTTTTCGTCGCTGCCGGCTTCGATCACGGCCGCCCGCAATCCGAGCTCTGCGGCCCGCAGCGCCGCGCAAAGCCCGGCGAAACCGCCGCCGATGGCCACCAGGTCGAAACGCAAGGGTTCGTTCATGCTCGATCACAGCGCGTTGAGGGCGGCGACCACCGCCGCGTCGACCACGATGCCTTCACGTTGAGCCGCACTGCGCCCGGCCGCGCGGGATCGAGGTAGTCAGAGGTGTTGCTCATGTCATGACGATAGGAGGTGTCGCGGGCAGCGTCAAAATCGAACGGCGTTGACACTTGCACCGGGCCGCCCGCAAGCTCGGCCTGATAACAAAACCCAGGCAAGTCCACCGATGTCCGCTGCCAGCCGACCGCTCGCCGGCATTGTCGTGCTCGATTTCGGCCAGGTTTATCAGGGCCCCTATGCGACCCTGTTGATGGCCAAGGCCGGCGCCGACGTGATCAAGATCGAACCGCCGCAGGGTGAGCCGCTGCGCCGTCGCGCGCCGCCGGGCAAGAGCACGACCTTTCCGATCGCGATGCTGAATTCGAACAAGCGCGCGATCACCTTGAACCTCAAGCATGAACGCGGCCGCGCCCTGCTGTTCCAAATGGCCGAGCGGGCCGATGTTTTGCTGGAAAATTTCGCGCCCGGCGTCATGGACCGCCTGGGCGTGGGTTGGGATGTCCTCCACCCGATCAATCCCCGCCTCGTCTATGCCTCGGGCTCGGGCTACGGCCTCACCGGTCCCGACCGCGATAATCTGGCAATGGACCTGACCATCCAGGCGGTTTCAGGGCTGATCGCGGCGACCGGTTTTCCGGACGGACCGCCGGTCAAGGCCGGTCCGGCCGTCATCGACTTCATTTCCGGCATCCATCTCTACGCGGCCACCCTAACCGCCTTGTTCGAGCGCGAGCGCACCGGCCGCGGTCGGCTGGTCGAGGTGGCGATGCAAGAGGCCGCTTACGCCACCTTGACGTCGCAACTCCAGGCCTATTTTGAAACCGGCAAAGCCCCGCCGCGGACCGGCAACGCCAGTCACGGGCGCGTGCCGCTGAACGTCTATCCGGCCAAGGACGGCTATATCGCGATGAACATCGCGGTCGAGGAACATTGGCACAATCTTCTCAAAGCCATGGGGCGCGAGGAGCTGCGCGATGATCCGCGCTTTTGCAACAATGCCGCGCGCCTCGCCAATCGCGAAGCCACCGATGCGCTGATTGCGGCGTGGACCGGCACGCTGGACAAGATGGAGGCGTTTGCGATTGCCAAACGCCTGCGTATCCCATTGGCGCCGGTGCGCGAAGTCGACGAGGTCATGCATGACCGTCACATGCATCAGCGCGGCATGCTCGAATGGGTTGAGCATGACGAGATCGGCCGCATCGTCGTGCCGACAACGCCGCTGCGCATCCACGGCGCCGAGCCGGTCGCCACCATCCCCAGCCCGAAGCTCGGCCAGCA
>JAJPIH010000178.1 GCA_021324875.1 Alphaproteobacteria bacterium | reverse complement strand
CGGTGGTTGCCGCCGCATTGGCGATATGGGGTCGCGCCAGGGCGCCGGCGGCGGCAAGCGCCAGCGAGCCGCGCAACACTGACCGCCTGGTTGTCGTGATCATGCCGGTCTTCCTTCCCGTTCGGGCCCGACGCGTTGGTTGTTGTGTGCGTCTGGGCGTTGCGGAACCCGGCAACTTTATCACAATCGGCGCGGCTTCCCGATACGCTCCTTAACGTTTTATGAGCACCGCGCGACATCTTTCGTCGGCCACGCCCGCTTCAGCCCGTGGCCGGCGCGGTGCCGGTCGCGGCCGCGATTGAAACGCCGGCGCGGCCTGCGGTGGGAACCGGTCGGGCGCGGGGCGAGGTTATCGCCGGCAAACCGCGCCAGCCTGCCGCTCAGCTCTGGACAATCGGATATTTGGCAAAGATTTGTTCGGTCCATTTGAAGGCTTTGTCGGCGGCCGCCGCCGGGGTCAGGCCGTGCTGGATCACATCGGCCCACGCCGCGCCCCAGACATGCTGGTTTTGCACTTCGGCCCAGGCGGGGTTGTAGACCCAGTATTGCGGCAGCGTGGGACCCAAAGCCGACTGGTCGGTGTGCGCCTTGCGATGCGGATCGGCCTGCCACCACGGATCCGACTTGACAATCGACGGCATCGGCGGCGAGTTGCGGCCGAGCCCGACTTTGAGGTATTCGCCATTGACTTTGGGCTGGCTGAAATACTTCAGAAAATCTTTCGCCGCCGGGACGTTTTTGGCACCCTTCGGGATCAGTGCGCAGAGGCAGCCGGCTTGGCTCGGCACCGGCTTGCCGTCATTGCTGAGCGGCAGTCCCATCGTCAGGATATCGTTGTAGTCCTGCTTGTCGGCGATGATCGCCACCTCGGTCGAGATCGTGCCGTCGAGATCCATCACGATCTGCTTGGCATGAAAGGCGTTGTTGTCATCGGCGTCGTTCCAGTTGATCGCGCCGGACGGGACAAAGCCCTCCTTGTACGCAGTGGCTGGATAGGTCAGCGCTTTGATCACCGCCTCGCGCACCTGCCGATCGTGGGCCTGCAACTTGCCGTCCTTGGTGACGATGTCTTTGCCGCCATAAGCAATCACGAAATAACAAAACAGCGCATTCGGGTCGTTGCTCTGGGTCGTGACCTGAAAGCCGAGGCCATAGACGTTGCGCATGCCTTGGGCGCGCAATTTCTTCTGCACGTCCTTGAAGAAATCGTAATAGGCATCCCAGGTCTTCGGGATGTCCTCGATTTTGTAGCCGGCTTTTTCGACCAGCGAACGCCACACGTGATTGGGCAGCACCGCCTGTGCCAGCGGCACGCCGTAGACGCCGCGCCGTTTTTCAACACTATTGTAACAATTGATCGAACTCAGGGCGGTCGTCGTGTACTCCTCGCGCAGCGGGTCGATGACGTCGCTGACATCGACCAATTTATCCGCCCAGGCCTGCAGAGCGATCAGTTCGGTGGGCGTGCTTGGGTAGATATCGGGCACGATGCCGCTCGTCACCGCCGAGATGATTTTCTGGCGCAGCGGGGCATAGGGCACGATCGTGTAGTCGATCGTGTTGCCGCTCGCTTTCTCGTAATCCGCGACGATCTTTTTGAAGGCGATGTCTTCTTCGTGGGCAAATCCCTGTATCCACCACACGGTCGCGGTCGTTGCCGCGGCATTGGCGAGGTAGGGACGGGCAAGGGCGCTGGCGGCCGCCACGCCCAAAGAGCGACGCAGAAGCGAACGGCGGGTCAGGCTGGGCACGGGGTCTCCTTCGCGTTTGTGCCGGTCAGCGCCGGCGGGCTTACGACAACATTAACGGCGCTCTCAGCGGCACGTCAATGCCCGGAGCCTCCGCAGCGGCGCTCAACTTGTCAATTTGACGTTGATTGACATTGGCGCGAGGCTAACCCGATGGAACAGGCACCCCTCGCTTGGCGGGTCGAAGAGACGTGTCTCAACGCCTGGCCGGCGCTGCAGCAGGTGTTGTTTGACGGCTGGGTGCTGCGCTTCAGTCGCGGCCTGTCGCGACGCGCCAATTCAGCCAATCCGCTCGCCGGCGCCCGCGGCGCAACCGAACCGTTGATTGCCGGCTGCGAAGCGCTTTTCCGCCGTCATCGCCTGCCGACAATTTTCCGCCTGCCATCCCTGGTCGGCGGCGATGTCGATGCGCGGCTGGCGGCGCGCGGCTATCGCGAGGAGGGGCTGTCGCTGGTGCTCCATACCGGCCTCGAGCGGCTGGCGGCGGCCCGCGATGCCGAGGTGCGGCTCATGCCGCGGCCAAGCCCGCGATGGTTTGCGGCGATGGCCTCGCTGCAGCGGCATAGCCCCGAGCAGGCGGCCACCTACCGCCGGATCATCGGCGTGTTGGCCATTCCGGCGGCCTTTGCCGCATTGCGCGCCGAGGGCGAGATCGCGGCGCTCGGCTCTGGCGCCGTCCATCGCGGGCTCCTGTGCTACCAGTCGCTTGTCACCGATCCGAGCCGGCGCCGCCGCGGCTATGCCGGCCGGATTATCGCCAGCCTCGCCGCCTGGGCGAGGGCCGAGGGGGCCACCGGCGCCTGTCTCGAGGTTGAAGCCGGCAATGCGCCGGCGCTGGCGCTCTACCGGCGGCTCGGCTTTGCCGAGCTCTATCGCTACCATTACCGCCGGCACGAGGCCGCAAGCGGGACCGGTTGACGGCACGGGGGGGGGGCGGCCTGGGAGGCGCGGCCAAGAATGGCGTGGTCGGCAGCCCGCCGCCGGGGCGATCGCAACCGAAGCCGGCAGCCGGTGCCGGCAACCCTTCGTTCATCGCCTCAGATCCGCGTTGACAGCCAGATCGCCGCTCGTGACCCGGCCTTGATCGCCGTTGTCAGAAGACCGTAGCCCGGCGCCTGTTCGGCGCCATGGGCGAGCGCCTGATCGCGATGGGCCAGTTCGTCGGCGCGAAAGTCGCGAACGGTTGCGGCCAGCGCCGGATCATCTGCGGCCAGCCGCGCCGCCTGGTCGCGATAGTGCTCGTCGATGACCTCCTCGACCGCGACCGTGCACGCCATCGCCGCCGCTTCGCCGAGCAGCGCGGTGGCGACGCCCAGCGCGTAGCCGGCAAGCGACCATAGGGGATGGAGCAGCGTCGGCCGGACCCGGCGGCGGCGCAGCAGATCGTCGAAGGCCCGCAAGTGACGCGCTTCAGCTTCCGCCATGCGGCGGATTTCGGCGGCGGCACGGCCGTCGCGCAAGATCGCGCGCTGGCCGTCATAAATCCGGGTGGCGCCGAATTCGCCGGCATGGTCGACGCGCAACATCCGCGCGATCTCGTCAGCCGGGCGCGGGTCGCCTGGCAGGCGAT
>JAJPIH010000267.1 GCA_021324875.1 Alphaproteobacteria bacterium | reverse complement strand
TTGGCGCTCTGCTCGGGGATGCCGGTCTCTTCGTAACAGACCCGGGCCAGGGTCGCGATGCCCTCGCGGATCGCCTCCTTTGACGGCAACGCAAAGCACAGCCGCATATGCGATTTGCTCGTGGCCGCGTTGCACGACCATTCGGGGCCGGGGTTGAAGACCAGGCCTTGCGCTGCCGCCGGCGCCACCAGCTTGGTCACGTCGATCCGGTCCGGCAGCTTGATCCAAAGAAAGATCCCGCCTTTCGGCCGCCACATCTTCTCGACCGCCGTGCCGAATTCGCGTTCCAGCGCCTCGACCATCGTGTCGAGCTTTTCCTTGAGCACCGCGGTCAGCTCGCCGACATGCTGGTTGAAGTGATGCGAAAAATATTCGGCGACGACCATCTGTTCGAGGGCGCCGGTACCGCTGTCGAGCTCGCGCTTCAACCCGACGAGCCGGCTCATCACCGTCCAATCGGCGATCACGTAACCGAGGCGCAAGGCCGGCGACAGGGTCTTCGAGAACGAGCCGACATGGATGACCCGGCTCGGGTCCATCGCATAGATCGCCGCCGGCGCTTCGGGGTTCCAGGTGAGGTCCGCGTAGCATTCATCCTCGAAAATCGCGACGCCATGCTTGCGGGCCAGCGCCAACAGCGCCTGGCGCCGCTCGACCGGCAGGATCGAGCCGGTCGGGTTTTGGACGGTCGGGATCGTGTAGATGAATTTGGGCGGGGTCCCCTTCGCCTTCAGATCGGAAACGATGCGATCGAGGGCCTCGATCACCAGCCCGTCATCGTCGAGCGGGGCGCCGACGACATTGACCCCGAGCCGCTGCAGTTTGGTCAAGGCGCCGCCATAGGTGCATTCCTCGAGGATCACCCAATCGCCGCGGTTGAGCATGACCCGGTTGACGAGGTCGAGCCCCTGGCCCGAACCCGAAGTGATCAGCACATCCTCGGGCGAGCAGGCGATGCCGCGCACCTTGACCTTGGCCACGACAAATTCACGGATCGGGCGGAAGCCCTGCGGTCCATGCGGATTGTAGAGGGCGAGATCGGCGCCGTCACGGCGCAGCGCCGCCGCTGCGGCCGCCGCCAATTCGGCGGCCGGCACCCGCTCGGGGTCGTTGTGCCCGCCGATGAAATTGTATTTCGGAAACCCGGTCCAGCGCGGCGCCGGCGCCGGCAGATCGGTGGCGAACAGATGGCTCAAAGCAAAACCGGTGGCGGCCATAAATCGCTATCCTGTGGTTGATGCGGCGGCCCCTCGCCTCGGCCCTCTCGCCGCAAGCGCGGCGAGGAGGGGACCCGCGGAGCGGGCCGGCGAGGGGCGGATTGCCTCCGAAAAATCGGAGCGATCAGCGCCATTCACCGCGCCGGGGCGTACTTACCCGCGATCTGGGGCGTGATGTCGGGATAGGCGCCGGGCGTCTTTTGGGCGGCGCGCTCATGCATCTGCAGGCGTGTTACCCGCTCCCATTTGCGTTGCAACTCGTCCTTGACGTTAAAAGCGAGCTTGCCGATGCCCTCGATCTCAAGCTCGATCTTGTCGCCGTCCATGAAGGGGTTCAGTCCGCGGTGGTTGGTGCCGGTGGCGATGATGTCGCCGGGCTCCAGGGTATGCACCGAAGACAGCCACTCGATGCAGCGCGGGATCTTGTGCGCCATGTCGTTGGTGTTGAAGTTCTGCATCAAGACGCCGTTGTTGTAGAGCCGGATCTGCAGGTTCTGCGGATCGGGGATTTCGTCTTTGGTGACGATCCAGGGCCCGATCGGGGCAAAGGTGTCGCGCGACTTCATCGCAAAAAACCCGGGGGCGGGCAGCCCGCGCGCCGAACCGTCGATAAAGCAGGTATAGCCGAACACGTAATCCATCGCATTGGCGGCGCTGACATGACTGGCGCGCTTGCCGATCACCAGCGCCAATTCCGCCTCGCCTTCGAAGATGGTCGCCGGGGCATCGGGGAGGACCATCGTGTCGCCCGGTCCGCAGATCGCGTTTGCCGTCTTTTGAAAGGCGTTGATCGGGGCCGGCGCGCTGCGCGTGCCGTCTTCCATATAGTTGACGGCCATGAATCGATATTGTCGGGCTTGGGCAGCGGGGCGCGCAGCCGGACCGAGGAGAGCGGCTTGCCTTGGCCGCTGGCGGCGGCGTCTTCGAGCTTGCCGCGGTATTGGTCGAAGCGCGCGATCAGGTTGTTCATCAGATCGCCGGGGCCGGTATGCGGGATGTCGCGCACCACCGCCGACACGTCCACGACGTTGTCGCCCTTGACCAAGCCAAGTTTGTAGTCGTCGAAATAAGCCAGCCTCATGACAGCCTCCGTTATTCGACCGGAACAAAGATGCAGTTGCGGATCTTGCCGTCGACGGCCTTTGACAAATGGCCCTTGCCGTGGACGTCCTCGACCAGGATCACCTCGCCGGCGCCGATCTTGCGCGCTTCGCCGTCGCTGGCGGTGATCTCGACGCCAGAGTCGAGATTGATGATGTATTGCCGGCGCGGGGCGGGATGCCAATCAAGGTCGTAAGTCGGCGGCACTTCGCGAAAGATGATCCCGGTCGCCGGCAGTCGCTTTGACAATTTGCCGCCGCGGGTCTCTTCGACCCATTCGACCTCGATATCACGCCAATGCGATTGGCCGCCTTCGTCGGCATAGAGATTGTGGATGCGCAAGGCCGTCCCTCCCATTGCGAAAAGCGTGCGCGCATACTAGCGGCGCAGCCGCGGTCAGCGCCAGCCTCTCGAAGCGGGGCCGCGCGGCTCACGCGCGCTGGGTGGCCGCCGCGGCCGGGGTGGCAAGGCGGCGGGCGCGGGGCTTCAGCGCCAGGGCCGGCCGCTCGACGAGATGCCACGATGCAAAGGCAAGAGCCGCGGTCAGCGGCACTGCCAGCGCAAATACCTGCCACCATGCCGCCCGCCCGCCGCAGGCCCAGGCCACCCCCGCCTCGACCGGCCAACCGTAAATATAAAGGCCGTAGGAAAGATCGCCGTAGCGCGCCGCGGCGATGACCGGCAGTTTGGGGTTGAGCGCCAACCACAGCGCCAGATAGCAGCCGAAGATCGGAAACATCGCGATGAATTGGCGCAGCGGCACGCTGAGGACGAGCCCAAGCAGCGCCAAGGCCGCGATGCGGCCGTCAAAAATGCCGCGGGCGCGCAGCTTGTAGAGGACCATGCCGGCGGCGAAAAACGCCAGCAGCCACCCCCAGCCGCCGAGAAAATCGAGGCTGTGCTGGAATTCGAGACACGCCAAGCCAAGCAGCAGCAAAAGCAGCAGCACCGGAAGCCGCAACAGCCGCACGCTGCCGAGGGCGAGCACCGTCAGATACATCAGAAACTCGACCCGCAGCGTCCACAACGAGCCGTTGATTTCATGCCCGACCCGGTTGGCGACAAACGTGACCCCCGGCAGTTGGTGCACTCGCAGATCGAGCAAGGTATTGCCGAGGATATAGAGATAAGGGGCGGGGTTGCGGAAATAGGCGGAGGGCGAAAGGCGGGTTACGAGCGGCGCCAACACCAGCGCCGACACCGTCGTGGCCACCAGCAGCCCCGGAAAAATGCGCAGCGCCCGCTTGGCCAAAAAATGGAGGATTGTTGGTCTGCTCGTAGCTTTGGGTGACCAGAAACCCGCTGATCGCAAAGAACACAAACACCCCGCACAACCCGAGGATCGACTGGTTGCCGGTCAACCGGATCAGCCATTCGTTTTTTTGGGTGCCCTGCGCGATCAG
>JAJPIH010000166.1 GCA_021324875.1 Alphaproteobacteria bacterium | reverse complement strand
CGGCGCCGATAGTGTGCCTCGCCCGGCCAGATCCCCATCTGCGTGTATTCGGCCGCCTGCCAACCCGAGACAATATTGAGACCAAAGCGCCCCTGCGAGATCGAATCGATCGTGACCGCCATGCGCGCGGCGAGCGGCGGCGGCAATGTCAACACCGCGACCGAAGCAAACAGCTGGATGCGGCGCGTCACGGCGGCAAGACCCGCCATCAGCGTAAAGGATTCGAGGTTATGGTCCCAGAATTGCGACGGGCCGCCAAACCCGCGCAATTTGATCATCGACAGCGCAAAATCGAGGCCATAACGCTCGGCCTTTTGTGTGACTTCGCGGTTAAGCTCAAAGCTCGGCAGATATTGTGGCGAGGTCGTCGAGATGAGCCAACCATTGTTGCCGATCGGGATGAACACGCCGACCTGCATTGCCTTTTCTCCCGCAAAGCAGAACCATCCCGGCGGACGCAAAAGCAATGCCAATTCCCCCGACCTCAACCGGGTGATCAGCGTTTAAGCAATATAACCATGTCATGGACGGACATGACAAACCATCGCCACCAAAAAATCATCAAACGACAACAAAATAGGCAAACGATTATTATGACGAGGTTTCTTTGCATATATTTTAAACGCGCGTCTGATTAATAAATAATCATCAATGGTATGGCATGCCTTTTGCTCATCTCTGCTGTCGATCGCTGGTCAAGCGGCAGCGGAGAGCGAGGAAAACGGCAATGCATTCGGTCATCGAACTCGAGGACAGGTTGAGGCGGCGCTATCGCCAGCCCAAGGGGGTCGAGCAATTCGGCATCGAGCCGGTGCCGAGCGAACTCAAAACCGTCGGCTGGTTCGACATCTTCTCGATCATTTTCGGCTTTGCGCTCAATCCGGGCTCGATGCTGGTCGGCGGATTGGCGGTCGTGTCGGGACTGTCGTTTGTCGGCGCGGTCGGGGCCATCACTTGCGGGGTGCTGCTGGCGACGATCGCTTACACGATCACCGCCACAATCGGCGTCGATTTCGGCTTGCCCGGCCAGGTCTCGACCCGCATGGCCTACGGGTTGCGCGGCGCCAAATGGGTGCCGTCCTTTTTGCGGACGATCGCCTCGACCTATTGGTTCGCCTATCAGACGATGGCCGGGGCGCTGGCCGTCGTCGCGATCCTCGACCGGTGGACCGGGACCGCCCATTCGCTGGTCATGGTCAGTGTCATATTCGCGGTCCTGCAGGCCGTCGTCGCGATCATCGGCTATGATTCGTTAAAGCATCTGTCGCGCATGGCGTTGCCGTTCAAGATCGTGATCTTGAGCCTGATCTTGGTTCTGCTTGCCACTCACGACGACCCGCATTTTGCGCCCTGGGCGGTGTGGCATTACGCCGGCAAGCCGGGATCGGGCTGGTTGTTATTCGTGACGTGGATGAATGTGGTCGCCGCCGGAACCTTGACGATGGTCACCGACTCCGCCGATTTCTGCCGCTATACGCGCTCGCGACGCGACATGTGGTGGGGGACACTGCTCGGCAAGGTCGGCGGCGGCTGCTTCGCCGCTCTGCTCGTCGCCTATGGCGCCGCGGCGACGCTGGGCAAAACCGCCAACGTCTTTGCCGTCGCCTCGAACCTCGGGGTCGGCCATTTCATGTTGCTTTTATTTCTGATTGTGATCGCGCTCGACAATTGGACGATCAATGTTCTCAACCTTTACACGGGCGGCCTGTCACTCTCGAATATGTTCGAGCGTCTGGGGCGGTTCTGGACCACCGCGATTATCAGCCTCGGGATTTTGCTGTCGGCGACCCCCAGTGTTGTGACCGGCTACACGACGTATGTCGGCATGCTGGGCAATGTGTTTGCGCCGATCGCCGGGGTGCTGATCGCCGACTATTTGTTTGTCAAGAAGTTGAAAATCGATCTGGTCGCGCTGTTCGAGCCGAACGGGCCCTATTGGTACTGGAACGGGGTCAACCCGATCGCGGTCGCCTGGACTGTGCTCGGCTTTCTCGCCTACATGTTTGTGATTCCAGCCGAATGGATCAAGGCATTGATGACCGTGATTGCCACCGGTGCCGGCTATTGGGCGACGACGCAATTGCTGGCTCCGCATAGCGCGGCGCTGGGCCGCGCCGCTCGGCCCGGCGATCAGCGCGAGGCGATCGAAGATCTTGATTGGGAGCTGGCGGTGCGCTGAGCGCGGGATGCCGAAGGCGCCTGGGCGCGATCATTGCCCCGCGGGCCCGAGAAAGGGCGCGCGTGCCGGCTGCGTCGGGCGGCGCGGCAGCGGGCTCCTGGCGAAAAGGCGTGCGGTTGCCGGCAGAACCGATTTCGGTGTTTGGGGCCGCACCGGCAGGCTCGTCGGCACCGGCAAAATGGCTTAGGATAAAGCACGAATTCCTATGGGGAGGATCACATGTCGATCATCAAAGCCTACGATCTCGCCTATGGTCGGTTGCGGGCGCCCGATCTCGACAAGGAAGAGGAGTTCCTGACCGATTTCGGGATGATCCGCGCCGAGCGTACCGCAAACGCCCTCTATATGCGCGGCACCGACCCGCCGCATCACATCCATGTGACCGAGCTGGGCGAGCCGAAATTTGTCGGGATCGCCGTGCACGCAGCGAGCCCCGAGGATTTGGAAAAGCTCACACGGCTTCCCGGCGCTTCACCAATCGAGTCGATCGACGAGCCGGGCGGCGGACGGCGGGTGCGGCTGACCGATCCCGACGGTCACCAAGTCGAAGTCATCCACGGCATGCAAATGCTCGACCCGATCCCGGTCACCCGCCCGCCCGTCAACAGCGGCTACGACAAATATCGCCGCAAAGGCGCGCTTTACCGTGTCCCGCGCGGTCCCGCGCAGATCAAGCGGTTTGGCCATTTTGTTCTGATGAGCCCCAATTTCGACAAGATGGTCGCCTGGTATCGCGAAACGCTCGGCTTCATTTGCTCGGACGAGATCTATGCCGGCGAAAAGAGCAATATCATCGGCTCTTTCAACCGTCTCGACCGCGGCGAGGATTATGTCGATCACCACGCGTTTTTCTGCATCCGCGGGGACAAAAAAGGATTGAACCACCTGTCCTTCGAGGCGCGCGACATCGACGACATCATGATCGGTCATGAACATCTGAAACAGAAGGGCTACGACCATTTCTGGGGCATCGGGCGTCATTTGCTCGGCAGCCAGGTTTACGACTATTGGGGCGATCCCTGGGGTCGGGTGCACGAGCATTGGGCCGATACCGATGTGCTCAATGCCCATACGCCGCCCAATTTGTGGGAGCGTGGCGAAGGCACCGGCGGGCCGTGGGGCGAGCCGCCAAGCCCGCGTTTTATGGGGCACGCCTCGCCCTGAGGGCTCCTGATCGGCACGGTCAGACAAATCGCCGGCATCGGTCGCCGCGAGGCGGATTGGTGCCGGCGCCATATTCGCGCCAGCGGCGCTATTGCGACGTTTTCGATCGCCGCTGTGGGCGGCGGGGCAACCACGCGAGGACGCGTCGATGCCGGCTGAAGGTTGGGGTTACCGGATTATCCTGGCGCTGTCTGGCATCACGCTGATCCTGGTCATTGTCTATCTCTTGGTCAGCCAGCAAAACCGGGCGGTGCAGGCCAAGATCAACGAGCGCCAACAATTCATCAACCAAAGCATACAATTCGCCCATATCAACGAAACCTTGGTCAGGATCATGGCTACTGTCGCGGTTAGTGAGAAAGACGACAAATTGCGCGATCTCCTGACCCAGAACGGGATCAAGATCAATCCGCCAGCGGCGGCCAAACCCCCGACCGGCGCGGCCCCACTTGCACCCGAGGCGCCAAAGCCATGAGCTCTCGCTACCACGACGGAGGGCGCGCTCCCAATCCGCTGCCGCTGCCGTTAATCCTGGTCGTGGTGTCTTTTTTCGTGCTGATGGCCTTTGAAACCGGCCAGACGCTGCATGACCAGCACACACTGACCGAATTGCTGCAGGCGCAGCAGGCGAGTGTCGATCAAGGGGTTAAGCTGCGCCAGCAATTACAGACTCTTGCCGGAAAGACCGCCGAGCTGGCGGCGGCGGGGGATGCCGGCGCCAAATCCGTTGTCGAGCAGATGAAGGCGCAGGGAATAACCTTGGGCATCGCCAAAAAATAGGCTGCGATAGCGCCGGCCCTACGCCCGCGGTTTGGCGGCGCAACGCGGACTCCCGCGGGCTTGTTCAAGCGCATTGTCGGGAGCAGCGCGCGACGATCGACGCGCTCGGAAGGCGTCGCTGCGCAAGCGGAGAGTTCTTGGTGGGT
>JAJPIH010000235.1 GCA_021324875.1 Alphaproteobacteria bacterium | reverse complement strand
CTGGTCGATGGCGATAATCTGGCGGGCGCCGGCGAGCCGCGCCCCCTGGATGATCGACAGCCCGACCCCGCCACAACCGTAAACCGCGACCGTCTGCCCCGCTTCGAGCCCGGAACTGCGCAACGCCGCCCCGACCCCGGTCAGCACCCCGCAGCCGACCAGCGCCGCCTTGTCGAGCGGCAGGTCGGGATCGATGCGCACCAGCGAATTCTCGTGCAGCAGCATCTTTTCGGCATAGCTCGATATGCCGATGAACTGGCGCAGCGGCGCGCCGTGCTGCGACAGCCGCGGCGGCGCGTCGTCGGGCCGGGTGACAATGCCGCCGGTGCATAGATTGGGGTGGCCGGACAGGCATTGCGGACAACTGCCGCAAAATCCCGACAGGCACGCAACCACATGGTCGCCGGGCCTGACCGTCGTGACCTCGGCGCCGACCGCCTCAACCACACCCGCACCCTCGTGACCCAACACGATCGGACGGTCGAGCGGAAACCGCCCGACCCCGTCGACGACATGCAAATCGCTGTGGCACACGCCGGTGGCGACGGTGCGGACCAGCACCTCGCGCGCCCAGGGTTTGTCGATTTCAACCGGTTCGATCGTCAGCGGTTCGTGCACTTTGCGGAATACAGCGGCGGCCGCTTCCATGATCGCTCCTCCGCGAAGCCGTTTGGGTCGACCAGAATAGGCCGGGCAGTGCGGACGGCAACCCCAGTCGAGCCGCGGGCGGAAATTGGCCGCGGCCGCAATCGCTCGGTTCCGACAAAAGCGGTGGCAGGATCGATTGCCTGTAGGTTTTTCATGCCTGCTATGCTATCTATGCAAAGCGTACCAGACGGGACCAATCCCGCGGCGCGTGCGCGAAGGGAGCAGGTGAGGAGACGCAGGGTGCGCTCGCGATCGGCCCGCGTCTGGGAGGCGAAGATGACCGGAGAGCCGCCGGGCACGCTGCCGCGCACGCCATCATCCGGCGCGGCCGCTCTGAGCCCCTGGTCGGTCAAGCGCGAAGCGGATGTCGCGACAAACGACGACAGACCCGCTTTGTCGGCCGAAACCGGACGCCATGTCACGATCGTCGGGCGCGAGATCGTCTGCGCCGAGGCGGAGGCGATCGACGAGGGCGGCGTCGCGCTCTCGCCGCCGGCGGGCAGCTGGCCGCGCGTGTTCCCCGGCCTCTGATCCGCGCCCGATTGCGTTCAAGCCCAAGCGGTGGGCGGACGAGCGCAGATAAGAACACCGCTCGTCGATTGGGACAGGGACATGGCGCCAAACCGGCACCGACGGCAATGACCGAGATGTGCGGGGCCTCGATTCGAGCAAGGTGCGGAGTTTTCGACTGATATTTTGAACGGGCCGCTTTGGCCTTGCGCCTTGCGTTCCGCCGCCTCGGCCGACCCCGGTTCGGAACCACTGGGAGGTCACAATGGTGGCATTGCACGCAGGTGGTCGATCCTCCAACGAGGCCGGGTTTATGCTCGGGCGCAAGCTCGACGGCATCCCGTTCAGCGGTTATCACCTCGCGATCATCGCGGTATTGGGATTTATCGGCTTTGTCGAAGGCTACGATCTGTCGATCACTGGATCGCTGCTGGTTTTGGCAAAACATCCGCTCCATCTGACCCCGACCGATATCCGTTTTGTCGCCGTCGCCTCAACCTTGATGGCCGTGGTCGGCGGTTTTACCGCCTCGGCGATGTCGGACCATTGGAGCCGCAAGCTGGTCATGCAAATTGGCGTGATCGCCACAACCTTTTTCACCCTGCTGATCCCGCTGGTACAAACCGCCGAACAACTGATCATCATCCGCTTATTGACCGGGCTGGGTGGCGGCTTTGCCGTTTCGGCCGCCTTTCCGATTGCCGCCGAGCTGATGCCGGCGCAGCACCGACGCACCTATGGCGGCGTCTACGAGATGTTGCTGGCCGCCTCGTTTACCGCAGTATTATTGGTCAGCTATCTGCTCTCCGGCAACCCGAATGCGTTTCGGCTGATGGCTTTGCCGGGCGGGTTGATGGTTTTTGTCGCCCCGGCGCTGATCCATTTTGTGATCCCCGAGAGCCCGCGCTGGTATTTGCGTCGCGGCCGGCCGGAGGCCGCGGTTGACGCGGTCAATCGGATCATCGCCCGCGCCGGCAGCCGCGTGCCGCCCTTGTCGATCGAGGCGCTCGGCGACGAGCGCGGGACAATCCGCGAAAAACTGCCACCCTATTGGGCGCTGTTTCACCGCGGCCAGCTGCGCTGGACGGTGGTCGGCATTCTCAGCGCCATGTCGGCCGGCATCGCCGCTCTGTTGATCCACATCTTGCTGCCCAAGGCTTTGGTCGATCAGGGTGCGGCCGTCAGTTTGAGTTTCGGGCTGTCGACGATCATCTACGCGGCGAGCATCCCCGGGAAAGCCTTCACCGCCTATCTGATGGAGATCATCGGGCGGCGCTGGACAATTTTCTATGCGCTCGCCGGCTCGCTGCCCGGGGTGTTCCTGATGATGATGGCGCACCGCGCCGGCCCCAATGCGACGATCGTGATGTTGGCGGGCGGGCTGATCACCGGCTTTACCGTGCTGTCCTCCTTCAGCACCACCCGGGTCTACCTGTCGGAACAATTCCCGACGGCATTGCGCGGGCGCGGCCATATCTTCGGCGAGTCGTTCGGTCGGATCTTTGCCGGGGTGTTGGCCCCGTTTCTGATGACCCCCTATACCGGGTCACCGACGATCTTTTTCGGCACGATCCTGGTCGTGGTCGCGGTCGGCTCCTTGATCCCGGTGGTGTTCGGCAAGGAGACCGTCGGCCAGCTCGAAACCGTCACCGAGAGCGCGCTGCGGCCGGCGTGAGCGCTGCGCCAGCGGACCCTTGGGCGTTTTTGCGGCGGCGGGCGACGCCGAAAGCGGCGAGCCCGGCGCCGAGCAAGGCCAGCGTCGCCGGCTCGGGAACGGTCGCGGGCCTGGGTATGCCGCACCGCCCGCCATGGCGGGCGGCGGCGACCATGGCCGCGGCGCCGTCAGCTCGGCGTTATTTGCGCCTCGATCCGCGCCAGCCGTTGCTCGATGCGCTCGAGCCGGGCAAGGAGCCCCGCCGGACTCTGGTGCGCCGCCGCATAGACCTCGCGGATCTGCCGGGCGGCGGCGGCCAGATCGGCGTCGGTTAGCTGACAGGCGACCTCGTCTTCGCCGGCCTGGGCGAGAAGACCGCGAAACCGCAGCGGCTTTTCGAAGAAGGCGAGCGCCACATCGAGCGGCCTTTGACCGTCATCGGTCCAAAGCGGGATCTGCCGGCCGCGCAGGCTTGGCCGGATGTGATAATGACTGCCGGCGCTGAACGGATCGAAACGGAGCGCCTGCTCCCGCTGCCGGCCACGGCGACGACGATCGACGGCCGTTCGATGCCGTCCTCGCGGCCGAGCAGTTTCCGGTCGGGGTGAAACATCACATGCAGGTGCGGTCCCGCCTGGATCTGGTGCCACCCATTGCCGTCCTCGGGCATGGTCTGCGGCGGGCGCTGTGGTTGATGCTGTTCCGACATCTTTTCTTCCTCCCGTCAAATCTTGGCCGTACCGTCCCATGGTACAGCGTTATGCCGCAGGGCTGCGGCTCAATCAGCGGCGGCCGGCGCGGCCCGGCGCTCATAGCGGCGCGCCGGGGTGTTGACCGGCTCGCTCAGCGGCGCGGCCGCAAAAGCCGCGGCGCGCCGCTCGGCGGGGGCGTCGGCATAGAGCGTGGTGCGCAGCCGCGGCACGCGCCCGAGGCTGCGGATCAGTTCCTCCATCGCTTCCGGCGGCATCTCCTGGCCATGAACCGCCCCGGCGGCGCGGGTGATGCTTTCGTTCATCAAGGTGCCGCCCAGATCATTGGCGCCGGCTTCCAGGCAAAACGCGGCCCCGCCGCTGCCCATCTTGACCCACGAGGTTTGGATGTTGGTAATCAGCGGATGGAGGGCCAAACGCGCCACCGCATGCATCAGCACCGCTTCGCGCCAGGTCGCACCGCGACGGGCGCGGCCCTTCAAATAGATCGGCGTCTCCATCGGCACGAAGGGCAGCGGCACAAATTCGGTAAAACCGCCGGTTTTCGCCTGCAAGGCGCGAACCCGCAACAAATGGCGCGCCCAATGGCGGTAGTGCTCCACATGCCCGTACATGATCGTGACGGTGCTTCGGAGGCCGACGTTATGGGCCGCCTCCATGACCTCGAACCACTGCGCGGTGGTGATCTTGTCCTGGCAGATCACCGCCCGCACCTCATCGTCGAGGATCTCGGCCGCGGTCCCCGGTAATGAACTCAGCCCGGCATCTTTCAATTCGTGCAGAAAATCGGGGATCGGGCGAGAGAGGGTCTTGGCACCCTGCCAGATTTCGAGCGGCGAAAACGCATGCACATGGATGTCGGGAACGGCGTCCTTGATCGCGCGGCAAATCGCCAGATAAGTGGCGCCGGTATATTCGGGATGGATCCCGCCCTGCAGGCAGACCTCGGTGGCGCCGCGCGCCCAGGCCTCCTGCGTGCGCCGGCGGATTTCGTCGAGGTCGAGGTCGTACGGCCGGCCGCGCAAATTCTCGCTGAGCTTGCCTTTGGAAAAGGCGCAAAACTGGCAGCGGAAATAGCAGACATTGGTGTAGTTGATGTTGCGGGTCACGACATAGCTGACCTGCTCGCCATTGACCCGGCGGCGCAGCCGGTCGGCCGCCGCACAGACCTCGTCGAACTCGTCACCGCGCGCCCGGAACAGACGGATGATGTCGTCCTCGCCCAGGGCCTCGCCCGCCGCCGCACCTTCGAGAATGGTCGGCAGCGGCCGCTCGCCCTTGCTTCCAAGGCTCGCCGCCGCCTGGCCCCCGCGCAGTGCCGGCAGGATGCGATCGGGCGCGCGGCGGGACGGTGCCGCCGTCGGCGGTTCGCTGCCCGAGCCGGCGACCCATTCGTCCGGACGGGCGTAGCCTTCGGCGTCCATCATCTGCAGCACCGGCGTGCGCAAGGCCGGATCGAGCCAGCGCTCGGCGGCGAGCGCGTAGGCCGGATAGACCGTCAGCCGCGGCACCAGCTGTTTGCCGGCGGCGGCGGTCTCGCGCCTGAGCCGTTCAAGCGCCGGCCACGGCGCCTCGGGGTTGACGTGGTCGCGGGTGACCGGCGAGACCCCGCCCCAATCGTTGATGCCGGCCGCGATCATCTCGGCCAAAGCGGCGGGGTTGAGATTGGGCGGCGCCTGGATGCTCATCGCCGGCCCGAAAATCAGCCGGGCGATTGCAATCGTCCACAGATGGTCGGCAAGCTCGG
>JAJPIH010000297.1 GCA_021324875.1 Alphaproteobacteria bacterium | reverse complement strand
GGATCTGCGGCTCTTCGAGCTGGATCACCGGACAGCCGGCGTCGGCGAGCGCGTGCAATTCCTGGTTCAGCGCCTCGCTGAACGCCCAGCAGCGTTCGACCGGGTCCGGGTAATAATCGTCGGCGACCGCCGCGGCCAGCAACTCGGGCAGGATCGTGCCGAATTTGACCGGCTTTTTGGTGAGCCGCTGAGCGGTCTTCCACATCGCCGCATAGTCGAGATTGCCGGGACCAATGGGTCCGACGATGCGCGGCAGAACCCGGGCTTCGAGCTGATCGTGCAGGATATGCCCGCGCGGCGGCGAGGCTGCCGCCACCGCCGGCGGCGTCGGCTGAACCTCGGTCGACAATCCGGCCATGTGGGTGAGCGGGTAGCTCTGCCAGCTGAAGCCGCCGACCTCCTCGTCGTAATGCGCATCGCCGTCGGTGCAGATATCGAGCCCGGCGATCTCCTGCGCCCGCAAATGGGCCGAGACCGCGTCTTCGTATTGCTCGCGCCAGCGGGCATTGACCATCGCCTCGCGAAAGCTTTTGCGGCCGAGCGACACGGTGTGCCAATGCGGACGCGGCAGCGAACCGATGATCGAGGTCGGCAGGACGATGTTGGCCGATGCCTTGTCCATGATCTCCTCCCCTTATTTCGGCGGCGCGGGCCCCGTCAAAAATTGGGCGAGCGCTCGCCGGGCGCCGGCGCCACAGGGGCCGCGGGCGCGGCCGCGCTGCGAAACACGCCCTCGCGCACCAGCCGGTCGCGCACGCCCTCCAGCAGGTTGATCATCTGGGCCAGCCCCTGGATCGGCATTGCCACGCTAAATTCGGCAACCGCCCGCAATTCGCGGTCCTCGGCCCCCGGCTGCGGCGCCAAGCGCTGAAATTCAAGCCGCGCCACCCCGTTGACAATCGCGACGTCCTTCAAACTATCGCAAAAATAGGTGGTCATTGCCATTTGTCCTGGCTGGTCAGGGCTCGCGCAGGCTGTCGCCAAGAGCGCGGGTCAACGGGTCGAGCACATAGCGCAGGATCGAACGGCGGCCAATCTTGATGTCGGCGACCAGCCGCATTCCCGGACGCAAGGCAAACCCGGGCGGCGGATGACGCAGCCCGGTGCCGCTGAGCGCGATCAGCGCGCGATAGTGAAACGGCGCCGGGCGGAGATCGGGCCGCGGCCCCGGCCCGCCCCCCGCATCCGCAGCCGCCGGCGGGGCGTCGTCGGCGACCGCGTCGGGGGCCACGGTTTTGACGATGCCGGTTGCCGTGCCGTATTGCGGCCAGGGCAAAGCCTCGAATTTGATCGTCGCCACATCACCGGGCCGCACCCGGGCGACATCGCGCGTGTTGATTTCGACCTCGGCCAATAGCGGCGCGTCGGCCGGAACCAGCCGGATCAGCGGCTCGGCCTGGCGCACGACCGAGCCCTCCGGACGCGAGGCGATCTCCAGCACGGTGGCGTTGCGCGGCGCCCGCAACACCGCGAGGTCATGACGCCGCCGCGCCTTCTGCAGCTCGGCAACCGCCGCCTCGCGGGCGCTGCGCGTCTCGGCCAGCGCCTCGGCCAGCTTGCGCTGCCATTCGCCGATAAACGCCTCACGCTCGGCGACCGCCGCCGCAATCTGTTCAGCCAGTTTTTGCTGCTCGCCAAGATTGGTGGCGAGACGCGACTGGGCCTCGACCCGCCTCTGGCTGGTATCGATCAGCCGCAGCCGCGAGGCGAGGTCCTTCTCGACCAAAGCCCGGTAGATGTCTTCGGCCTGCGCCGCCAGCCGGATCTGCTGCTCCAATCCCGCCGCTTCGGTCTTGTGCGCCGCGAGATCGGCCCGCAATCCGGCGATCGTGCCGTCGGCGGCGGCGAGCCGCGCCTGATACTCGTCGCGGCGCTTGCGAAAGATGTCCTGCTGGGTGCGCTGTTCGGCGTCGGGATTGGGCGGGTCATAGGCGCTGCCCGCGAGTTCGGCGGCGATGCGGCCATAGGCGGCTTCGAGCCGGCGCAATTTCGCCTCGAGCTCGGTCATGTCGGCGCCGGAGAAGGTCGAATCGAGCCTCGCCAGCGGTTGTCCCGCCACGACCTTCTGTCCGATCTTGACCGCGATCGAACGGACCACCGCGGTTTCGAGCGGCTGGATCACAATTTCGCTGTCGCTGGTGACAATCCGGCCGCCGGCGGTCACGACCACATCGACCCGGGCGAGCGCGAGCGCCGTCGCGATCGCCGCCAACAGCCCGGCCATCAGCCACAGCACGATCCGTCGCCGCGGCGGCAGCGCGAGGCCGGTTTCAAAGTCGTAATCGATCAGCGGGCGCGGCGCCGGTTCGGCCGGGCCCGCGGCGCGGCGGGCAAGATCGGGCGCGCTCACTGATAGACCCGCGCCTGCTGCGCCCAGAGCTGGGTGTAGGGCAGGCAGCTGCGCAGCAACGTCTCGTGGCGGCCGATCTGGACGATATGTCCCTGGTCGAGAACAATGATCGCATCGGCGCGCGCGACAAAGGACAGCCGATGCGAAACAATGATGATCGTGCGGCCTTGCGCGATCGCGGCGAGATGCTGCTGCACGACCGCCTCGCTCTCGGGATCGAGCGAGCTTGTTGCTTCGTCGAAAACCAGGATGGGCGGCGCATTGAGCAGCGCGCGCGCAATCGCCAGCCTTTGCCGCTGGCCGCCGGAGAGATTGGCGGCGCCTTCGGCGAGGGTGGTCATATAGCCGTGCGGCAGACGCTGGATGAATTCATGGGCGCCGGCGATCTGCGCGGCCTGCACCACTTCGTCGAGCGCGGCGGCGGGTTTGGTCACCGCGATGTTGTCGCGCACGGTCCCGCGAAACAGAAAATTCTCCTGCAATACAACGCCGATCTGGCTGCGCAACTGCGCGAGATCGAGTTCCTTGAGGTCATGGCCGTCGATCTTGACCAGCCCGCTTTGCGGCCGGTAGAGCCCTTGCAGCAGGCGGGTGAGGGTCGTCTTGCCGGAGCCGCTGCGCCCGACAATGCCGACCATCTGGCCGGGCTCGATCGTGAACGAGACGTCCCTGACCGCCGGGTTCGCCGCACCCGGGTAATGAAAGGTCACATCCTCGAACTCGATCCGGCCTTTGAGCCGGGGCGCCAACTGGCCGCTGGTCGGTTCCGCACGCGCCTGCATCAGCTGCGCCAACAGCTTTAGCGACAGCGCCGACTTTTGGTATTCCTGCATCAGCCCGGCCGACTGAATAAGCGGCTGGGCGAGACGCAAGCCGAGCATGTTAAAGGCGATCAGGGCGCCGACCGTCATCTGGTCGGCGAGCACAAACAGGGCACCCAGCGCGCCAATGCCAACGCTCATCCCGCGTTCGATCGCGGTCAGGACGCTGCGGGCGCGGGCCGCGGTGTGATCGAGCGCCAAGCTTTTGGCCGCGGCTTCGTTGGCATAGCGCCGCCAGCGCAGCAGCGAACGCGGCTCGAGCGCCAGCGATTTGATCGTGTCGATGCCGGCCAGGATCTCGTAAAGATAGGCCTTGCGCCGCCCCTCGATCTCGTTGACGGCGCCGAGCTTGACCCGGAATTCGCGCGACATGACCGCCAGCACGGCAAAGCCGATCGCCGAGGCGGCGAGCACGACCAAGGTCAGACGCCACGAATAAAGCAGCAGAACCGGCAGAAAAATCACCACCGACATGAAGTCGAGCAGCGTGTTGAACAGCCGGCTCGCCAGAAAATCACGGACGTTCGCCGCCTCCTGCAACCGGTACGCGGTGACCCCGGACGGGTGGGCATGAAAATAGTCGATCGGCAATGTCAATAAATGCCCGATCGTGTCATTGGCAATCACCTGATCCATGCGGCGCGTAACAAAGGCGAGCAGATAATTTCGCATATAGTTGAAGCCGGCGTCGAACAGGATCAGGACGAGGACGCCGGCGGTGATCGTGTAGAGCGTGGCAAAGGCCTGGTTCGGCACGACCTTGTCGACCAGGATCTGAAAAAAGATCGGAACCGCCAGCGCGATCAGGTGCATGGCCAAGGCGGCGACTACGATGTCGCGCAGCAGCCGCCGCTCGGCAAACAGCTTTTGTAGAAACCAGGAAAAGCCGAATTTCGCGTCGTCGCGGTCGGGTGGGCGCGGCGTCACGACCAGCGCCTCGCCTTTCCACGAGCGTTCGAGATCGGCGCGCGGGACAAAAAACACCGCACCCTCGCGAAACAGCGGGTCGGAGATCGCCACCTCTTCGCTGTCGCGCCGCACGCCCATCAGGATCACGGCGTTGGTGTTGGCTAATACAAGGATCGGCGGATGCGAAAACGGCCGGCTGGTCAGCGCGGCCCAGTCGAGCCGGGAGCGCTCGGCGCAAAGCCCGAATTCGCCGGCCAGCGCCGCCAGCCGGGCAATCCCGATGCGCGGCTCGTCGACGAGGTTGCGGCGGCGCACGGCCGCGATGTCGGCGTAAACGCCGCTCTGAATGCCGAGACGATAAAGACAGGACAAACCGGTGTCGCTCGACACGGCCGCGGCGTCGTCGCCGCGCCGGCGCTGTGCCGGCATCGACACCGCCGGCGGTTGATCGCGGCCGCGCCGCGCGGGGCCGAGCGCCGGCGGCGGCGACACGCGGGCCGCGCCGCGGCGGCGGATCCGCCCGGCAATGTCGCGCGCTAGCGACATATGCCGGGGTCTCGGCGATGCCGCGCGCGCGGCGCGCGAAGCGGTTCGCGTGTTTGTGCCTGCGCGAAAAAGTGCACTCGCGGCCCACCCGCCTTCTCGGATGCTCTTTCTATATCACGGCGGGCCTAGCGGTTCGACCGGTTCACGATTTCGACGCGACCGCCGGCCGGATCGACCCGCAATCGGTCACCGGTGCGGATCAGCGCCGTCACATCGCCCGCGGCGAAGCGATCGACCAGGGTGAGGCCGGCAAAGGCCGCGCCCTGCGCCAAGATCGGATTGACCCGGTTGAAGACCAGCGCCAGCGGCACGACCCCGCGCGCTTTCATGTCGTGCAGCATCCAGGCGGTCGCCACCCCGCCTTTGGCATCGTTCAGCACCAGGATCAGCCCGACAAAGCGTTGACCGGCGAGTTTGTGGCTCGGCCGCGAAAAGACGCCCCGCGCCCGATCGAGATCGTACCGCGCCGAGAAATTGTCGGCGGCAACCAGTGCGACGCCCTCGACTGCCGGCCCGACCCCGGCATGGCAGTGCAAGACGATCGCCATTACCGCACGCGGCCGGCAACCGCCGCGTCGATGCACCGCTCGCGGCTGGCCAAGGTCGGGCGATAGCCATAGCCGCCGATGATATTGACAAGCTTGGCGGAATTGGTCATCAGCCGGACCCAGCCATTGGCCTCGGCGAGCTCTCGGGCATAGCTCTGATAGAAACAGATGCCGGCGGCGAGGATCGCGCCCGCCGCTTCGATGCGCGCGGTGAGGCCGAGGCGGTCGGCGGCGTGCTTGATCTCGGGCGAGGGCGTGACCAGCAAGGTCGTGTCCGGGTGGATGCGGCGGCCGTCGAGCAGCCCGGCGACCGCCTCGATTTCAAACAACGACAATTGCGGCGCGCCAAACACGACAATGTCGAGCTTGTCGCCGGGCGCCGCATAGCGGCCGAGAAACGCGTCGATTTCGGCCCGCCCGATCGGGATCGAGGGCGGTGTCGGGCCGGCAAAGGCGACATCCTCGGCGGTGACGCCGGGCAGGTGAAACATCGCCACCGAGCCAAAGCTCGCGGCAGCGGCGCCAAAATGTTTGAGCGCATCGGAGCCCGGCACCTCCTCGATGCCCTCGATCAGCGGCACCTCCCAGTAAGAGCCGCAGGCCTCGCCGACGATGCCGCCGACCGCACCCCATTCGGCGAGATCGGCGGGCCTCGCCGCAAGCCGAAAGCGCCGGGTGGCGCGGCGGTGCTGGTCGAGATGGTAGCCATAGCGCGGGGTGCGGCCGGTCAGCGCCGCGGCGAGCGCCGAGGGGCCGCCTTCAAAATTGCTGCGCGCGCCAAACACGCTGTTCGAATAGATCACGACCCCGGTATCGCCATAGGCGAGATGGTCGCCGCGCACCGGCGGCAGGATCGTCTGGTAATTGATGCAGGTGTCGGTCATCAGCACGCCCAAGGCGCGCAGAGCCTCGATCGCCCGGCGCTCCAGCGCCGCCATCCAATCGCTCTGGCGCAGCCGACGGTAGACGGCAAAATCGATGCCGCGCGGGTCGGTAATGGCCGGCACCCGCACCCGCCGGTCGGCTTGCGGGGCCGCGGCCAGCTGTTCGAGAAAGCGCACCCCCGCCTCGCCGAGCGACTCGGTGTCGGCCATGATGTGCGCCTGGCTGACCGCCACGAAATCGGCGGCGTCAAAAAATTCGCCGACCGCGAGCTGGTGGGCGATCGCCCAACGCCGCGGCTCGCCAAACTCGCCGGCGAGCATCGCCCGCTCTTCATCATCGAGCCGCATCGCCGTCTCAGCCTACAACTAAAAATGGCGCCGCCGTGTCGGGTTTGCTGATATTTACAGCGAATTTACAGCAAAACACTCGCGGAAGTTGCAATCGGCCTGCGCGCCGGCGGTCGCCATCAACCGCCACCCTACCCGGCAAAAATGGCATTGTGGCGATGCTCCGCACGGCGCTCACGAGGAAGGTTCGCCGGCGATCCGGCGCGCCATCAGATCGGCGATCTGAGCCTCGGCGAACCCCAATTCGCGCAAGATCTCGCGCGAATGCTCGCCCAAACGCGGGGCCGGAAGGCGCAGCCCGCAATCGGCCTCGCCAAAGCGCACCGCCGGCCGGGTCGAGCGGATGCGGCCCTCGCTCGGATGCTCCTGCACCGGGAAGAAATCGACCGCGGCCAGATGTTCGTCCTCCGGCAGGCGATCGAGCGAATTGACCGGCCCGCACGGGATATCGGCGGCTTTGAGCGCGGCAAGCCAATGCGCGGTGGTCTCGCCGCGCACGCATTCGGCGACGAGCGCATAAAGCTCGGCGACATGACGGCTGCGGGTCTGGGCGTCGGCCAGGCGCGGATCGTCGGCCAGTTCCGGGCGGCCGGCGACGCGGAAGAAATCGCGCCAGTGCCGGTCGCTATAGGGAAGAATGCAGATGTGGCCGTCGCTGGTGCGGTGCGGGCGGCGGTCGGGGGCGAGCATCCGCGCATAGCCGGGCGGACCCAGGGGCGGGTCGAAGGTAAGCCCACCCATATGCTCGGCCATGACAAAGGCGGTCATGGTTTCAAGCATCGGCACCTCGACCTGCTTGCCGCGGCCGGTGCGCTCGCGCTGGAACAGCGCCGCGAGCAGCGCATAGACCATCGTGATGCCGACGGTCTTGTCACCGACTAGGGTCGGGACAAACCGCGCCTCGCCGCCGGTCGCCTGTTCCAATGCGACAAAGCCGCTGGCGCCCTGGATGATGTCGTCAAAAGCCGGGCGGTCGGCCAACGGCCCGTCCTGGCCGTAGCCATGCGCCGCGCAATAAATCAGCCGCGGGTTGACCTCGCGCAGCTGCTCATAGCCGAAGCCGAGCCGGGCGATCGCCTGCGGACGCATATTGTGCAGCAACGCATCGCTCTGCCGCACCAGCTCCAGCAGAATTTGGGCCGCCTCCGGCCGCTTCAGATCGAGGCACAACGACCGCTTGTTGCGGTTGAGGTTCAAAAACACATGGCCCATGTCGCGATGCCGGGCGGGGCCGGCGTAACGCATGATGTCGCCGTCCGGGGATTCGACCTTGACCACATCGGCGCCGAGATCGCCAAGGATCTGCGTCGCCAGCGGTCCCAACACCACCGTCGTCAGATCGACAATCCGGATCCCGGAGAGCGGCCCCGGCCGGGCGACGCCGGTCGCAGCCGGATGCGGCGCGCGCCGCGCCGCACTCATGCCGACCGCCTCGCCGACAGATACCAATCGAGGATTTCCGCCCCGGTCCAGTAAAGAACCCCGGCATAGCGGCCGATATGTTCGTAAACCTGTTCCAGATATTTGATCCGGTGCGGCTGGCCGCTGATATAGGGGTGGATGGCGATCGCCATGATCTTGGCCCGCTCCGCCCCTTCCTGATAAAGCCGCTCGAACGCGTCGAGGCAGCGGGTCGTGAAATAGGCCGATTCGTGATGCTGGACGAGCATCATCGGGATGTCGTTGAGTTCGACCGAATAAGGCAAGGTGACGAGCGGTCCGTGCTTGGTGTGGATTTCGGTCGGCTCGTCGTCATAAACCCAGTCGCCGATATAGCGGATCCCGGCCGCCGCGAGCAGATCGGGGGTGTCGTAGGTCTGGGTCAGCCCCGGCCCGAGCCAGCCCACCGGCCGGCTGCCGGCAAAGCGCTCAAGCGTGTCGAGTGACCGGCCGATCATCGCCGCCTGGCTTTCGACCTTGTGGATCGGCATCTGCTGCCAGGCATGGCCCATGAACTCCCAGCCGGCCGTCCGCGCCGCCTCGGCAATGCGCGGATACGCCTCGCAGACGCGGGCGTTGATCGACAAGGTCGGACGCACCGCCAGGCGCTCAAACAGCCTGAAAAAACGCCACACGCCGACCCGCATGCCGTATTCGTGCCAGGTCCAGTTGGGCACGTCGGGGAGCAGCACCTCGCCGGTCGGCGCCGGCAGCACCTGCCGCGCCATGGGTCGCGCAATCGACCAGAATTCGAGGTTGACGACCGTCCAGACCACAATGCGGGCGCGCTGCGGCAAGCGCAGCGGCGGACGGTCGATGATCGCCGAGAACCGGCTACGCTTGCGCGGGATCATCGAGATTTCAACCTCCATGCAAAGATGACCCGTCACTGTCGCGCCATGCGCCAGCCGCGACAAGTCTCGCCGATCAACGCGGCGCCGATTAAAGAGGCAGTGCCGCACCGCGCAACCGGTTTATTGCAGAGCAGCACTGCGGACACGACAATCGCCAAAGCGGTCGGCGATGTCCATGCTCCGCCGGCGTTTGTCGCAGGTGTGACGAGCGGAGAGGCCGACCCGATGAGAGCGCAATATTTCCGGGGCAATGTGTTTGTCGGAAATCTGCCCCCGGATCTGACCGAAGACGAGTTGGCCGAGGCCTTCGATCCGTTCGGCATCGTGCTGAGCGCGTTCATCGCCCGCGACCCCGAAACCGGCAAGCGCCTGCGCTACGGGTTTGTCGATATCGCCACCGAACGCGCGGCCAAACACGCCGTCGAAGCGATGAACGGGACCGAAATCGGCGGCCACAGTCTCGACGTCCGGATCAGCGAAAGACCGGCCAAGGTCAAGCGGCGCCCGCCCGCCCGCTCATCGGGGCAGCGCCCCGGTCGCGGTGTTGGCCCGGATCACAGCCACGCCGCCGCCGAGCCCCAGCCCTACCGGCCAGCCGCGCCGCGGCGCCGCCAGCCGACCTTTCAGGTCGAACGTCGGCCGCTGCCGCGCCGGGTCTAGGGGGTGATGATCACACCCGCCCGGGTCATCGCCTCGAGCGCCCGCGCGAGCGAGCCGTCGAGGTCGATGCCGCGGCAGGCCTCGAGCGCGAGCCTCACCTTGAAACCGCCCTCGCGCGCATCGAGGGCCGAATAAAGCACGCAATAATCGGTCGCCAGGCCGCACAACGTCAGCTCATAGAGCCCGCGCTCGCGCAGATAGGCGCCAAGCCCGGTCGGCGTGCGCCGGTCATTTTCGCGGAAGGCCGAATAGGAATCGATGTCCCGGCGAAACCCTTTGCGCAACACGAGCTCGGCCTGCGGCACCCTGAGCCCGGGGTGAAACTCGGCACCGCGGGTCCCCTGGACACAATGGTCGGGCCACAAAGTCTGCGCGCCATAGGGGGCCTCGATGGTCTCGAAGGGCCGCCGCCCGGGATGGGCGCTGGCAAACGAGGAATGGCCCGGCGGATGCCAGTCCTGGGTCAGGATGACATGAGTGAACCCCTCGGCAAGGCGATTGACCGCGGCGACGACGGCATCGCCGTCGGGCACCGCCAAGGCCCCGCCCGGACAGAAATCGTTTTGCACATCGATGACGATCAGCGCCGCCGATTGCTGCGATGATTTGTCGGCGTCTCGGCTCATCCCTGACCCACCCTGTCGATCCTTAGCCGCGGGCACCGCCGTGCCGCCGCCGGCGAAAAACCGCCCATGCGGCCCCCTATGCGGTGGCGCCATTATAACGCCGTCCGGGCGGCGGTGGACCGAAACGGGCCCGGGCCCGGTTCTGCGCCCGCTGCCACGCCTGCCCGCCGACGAGCAGGACGGACACGAACAGCACCGCGAGCCCCGGCCACATGGCCCAGACATAACGCGGCAGACCGGCTTCGACGGCGGCGGTCAGGCCAAACGAGGCCTGGACCACGAGAGCGGCGACAAAGCCCAGCCGGGCCAGCGGCGGCAAGCGGCGGCGCCACCAGGCGCCCGCGACCAGTCGCAGGCTCCAGCCCAGACTTGCCGCAAACGCCGTCGCCATGAACAGCCGCAGCCCCCAAACGACAACGGCGTTGCGCGCCCGGTGCCAGGGCGGGTAGCGGCCGAGCCCGGGCAAAGGTTCATGGGCCGCGACAAACGCCCGGAAATGCATCAGCTCGGACCCGGTCATCGCGTCGGGCAACGACCACAGCGCCGCGTAATTGAGGGCCAGGTCGCCGAGATAGGCAGCCGGTGCGGCCGTGATCACCGCCCATGACAGCCGGGCCATCGCGCGGTCGAGCGCGGCCGGGTTGCGCGCGGCGGCCGGGATTTGTTTCGCGACCGACTCGGCCGCCGGTCCGAACCGCCAGAAATCGTAATAAGGAACCAGGAGGCGGAAGCGGTCGGGAAGGGTCGGGGCGCGGTCGATCACCGCGCGGTCGGCGGCGACCGCCGCAACCAGCGCCGCGATCTGGCGATCCCTTGGCCGGCCGCGCAGCGGGACGATCGCGGCGGCCTTGCCGATCAACAGCCGGCCGAGAAAACTCTGGGTCCGCCACAGGCCATGCTCGGCATGATAGGCGGCCATCCCCAGACCCAGCATGATTGCAACCGGCAACAGGGCGGCTGCCGCGACCGCCTTGCGCGACACGCCGTCGCTGGCGCTCCACCACGCCAGAACCGGCAACGCCGCCAACAGCGCGTAGCCCGCCGGCCGGATCAGCACCGCGCCGCCGATCAGCGCCGAGACCGCGGCGAGCCGCGGCGCGTCCGGCGCCCGCACTAACCGGCAACATAGCGCCAGCAGCGCCATCAACAGCGCAAGAAACAGCGGCTCGGTCATGACCATGAAGGACAGCCGCGTGATTTGCGGGTTGCCGAGCAGCAGCGCCAAGAGCAGCAGCGCCGCAACAAAGCTGCCCGACAGCCGCTTGAACGCGTTGCTCAGCGCCACGGCGCCGAGCCCGTAGAGCGCGCATTGCAGCAGCGGCAAATTGTCGAGACCGCCCGGCAGCCGCTCGACCAGGCGCAAGAACACCGGGTAGCCCGCGGTCCGGTCGGCGGCAAAACCGAGATAACCGGCGCTGTCCGGCTGCATCAGCGCCACCGCCGGCGGATGCAATAGCACAACCGTCTGGACGAGCACGGTCGCACACGCCGCCGCCCACAAAAACCCGCCGCCGAGCACGGCATCAGGCCGGCGGCGTCGCCGCCGCAGCTCGCGGCGCCACCCCCAACCCGGCGGTTCGGCGGGCGGCGGCAAGGATCGTCAGGTGCCGACCGCGAGCGGGCCAACCAGCTTTTTCAGCGCGGCCAGCACCGAGAGCGCGGTCAGTCGGCCGGTCTTCGGGTTTTCCGAGGGAACGTTCTCGATCTGCATCGAAAAGCGCGCGGCGTCGGCCTCGACCTCGATGCGGTGGGTGTTGCGGCTGACCCCGGGATCGGCCCAGATCTCGATCGTCGTGCGCTCCGGCCCGATCCCGGCCAGCGCCAGCGCCGCGGCGACATTGACATTGGCCGGGAAACCGCGGGCCGCTGCATGCGCGCTGCCGGAAAAGACGAGTTTTGCCGTGCGCAGCCCGTCGAGCGAAATGCCGCGCTCTTCGAGATAGGGGGCGCCGGCGAGACCTTGCGGCGGTTTGCGGGTCACCATGTGCACACGGGTGATCGTGCCTTCGGCCGCCCCCGCCACCGCATCGAGGCCGAGCAACGCACCGCTCGGCACCACGATCCGTCCGCCGTGACGACGGGCGAGCTCAACCAGATCGAAATTGTCGAGAAGCGCCCCGGCGCTCAGCACCATCAGGATGCGCGAGCGGGTCAGGGCCGGCTCGGCGATCTCGCGCAGCACCGCGGCCGGCGCACATTCGACCACCACCTCGGCCGCCTCGCCGAGCCGGGCGAGCGGCAGCACCGGGACCGGCGTGCGCAGCTCCGCCATCGCCGCCTTGGCCCGCGCCGCGTCGCGCGCCGAGACCGCGACCAGCCTCAGCCCCTCGATCCCGCGATCAAGCCGCGCCGCCACCGCCCGGCCGATCGCCCCAAAGCCGCCGATCGCCACCGCCAGCGGCCGCGGGCCGATCGAACTCGCCATCCCCGCCTCCCCGATTGCGGTCCCCGACCGCCGGCGCGCGCGCCGGCGTCGAAGGATCCTGCGGCAACCCTGCAATCAGCCGAGATCGACGATCTCGATCCAACTCGGCATGTCGCCAAGCCGGTACTGCCGCAACGGTGTCAATAGCCCCTGGTCGGGATCGATCGCCGATACGGTCATCGCGTTCGAGCTGAGCCCGGCAGCGAGCAGGAACCGCCCGCGCGGATCGATCGCAAAGCTGCGCGGCGTGGTCTCGGTCGGCCACCGTCCGCAGCGCAAAAAGGTGCCGCGTTCGGGATCGAGCCGATAACCTTTGATCGTGCTGGTTGTGCGTGCACTGGCATAGACAAAGCGGCCGTCGGGGGTGACATGCAGATCGGCGGCCGATGGTTTGCCGGCAAAGTCGCGCGGCAGGGTCGGCACCGTCTGCAACTCGCGCAGCGTGCCGGTGTCGCGATCGACTTGATAGGCGCCGAGCGTCGCATCGGTCTCGTTGAGCAGATAGAGAAACCGACCGCTCGGGTGAAACGCCAGATGGCGCGGACCCGCCCCGGCGCGGGTGGCGATCGCCGGCGGTTGGTTCGGCGCCACCGTCCCGGTTGCGGCGTCGAAGCGCAGCTGCATGACAAGGTCG
>JAJPIH010000206.1 GCA_021324875.1 Alphaproteobacteria bacterium | reverse complement strand
CGATCCCATGACGAGCGCAATCTGCGGCACCCCGGCGGCCGAGAGCTGCGCCTGGTTGTAGAAAATGCGGCCGAAATGGTCGCGGTCGGGAAAGACTTCGTCCTGGGCCGGCAGAAACGCGCCGCCGGAATCGACCAGGTAAAGACAGGGCAACCGGTTGTCGGCCGCTATCTCTTGGGCGCGCAGATGCTTTTTGACGGTGATCGGAAAATAAGTCCCGCCTTTGACGGTGGCGTCGTTGGCGACAACCACGCATTCCCGGCCCATAATTCGGCCAATGCCGGTGATGATGCCGGCGGCCGGCACCTCGCCGTCATACATCCCATAGGCGGCAAGCGCCGACAATTCGAGAAACGGGGCCCCCGGATCGAGCAGCAAACGCACCCGTTCGCGCGGCAGCAATTTGCCGCGCGACAGGTGCCGCTGGCGGGCTTCCTCGCCGCCGCCTTGTTCGATCCGTGCGAGTTTGGCGCGCAGATCGGCGACCAGTTCCCGCATCGCCGCGGTATTGCTGCGAAAGGCTTCGCTGCGCGGATCGAGCGTCGTGGTCAGCACAGGCATCGGTCAGATCGCCACCGTCACCGGACGCCGGTTCCGGCTATCCGCCCAAAACCGGTCGTCCCGGCCGGGTTTGGCGGCGGCGGACACCGGCCGGGATGGCTCGCGGAGGGTGAACCGGGCGCGGCCGACCCGCAATCCTCATGGCCCCGGGTCCTCGGTGTTGAGGCGCTTTTGGTCGAGCGCCGCCGCGATGCGTTGTTGTTCGGCCGCGTCCTTCTTCCGCTCGGCCTTGGTGCGGCCGAAGCGGGCGCGGTTCGCCACTGCCTTCTGTTCGGCGGTACTGTGCTGGCGCTGTTTTCGGTACTTGTTGAGATTGATTACCGTCATCTCGTCCGCTCCCGCTGGCCCACGCTTCATAACCGAGCGCGAGCGGCCCGGGAAGCGTGCCGCGGTTGCCGGCCGGCCGCGCCGCAACGGCGTCGGATTATCCGGCCGGGAAGATCGCCTCGCCGATTTCCCGCCTCACGGCTCGGCGGCGTCTTCGGCGAGCAGCACCTCCCACGCCGGTTCGAGATCGGCGAGCCGCACCGGGGCGGCGGGTTCTTCAAACAGCAGCCGCGCCTCGGCGGCCGGCCCGCGGCGGGTGCCCAGCGCCAGCACCCGGAGGGTCCGGCGATAGCCGCCTTGCGCGGCGGTGACGACGTCGCCGATGCGCACTTGCTGGTTCGGCTTTCTGACCGGCAGCCGGTTCAACGTGATGGCCCCGGCGGCACACAGCCGCTGCGCCTGCGAGCGGGTTTTGACCAGCCGCGCGAACCAGAGCCATTGGTCGAGCCGCCGGCTCGCCGCGACCGGGCTGGCGCCGGCGGCGCTCACGCGAGCTTCAGCTCCCGCAATTTGGCGAAGGGATGGCCGTCGCGCGGCGCCGCCGCGGCGCCGCCTGGCGCCGCTTCCCGCCGCCGCGGCCGGGCGACAAAGCTCTCGGCGCCGTTGTCGATGACCGCGCGATAGCCGAGGCTGGTCAGCAGCCGCCGCAGACCCGGCGGATCGACACCGGCAAGCTGAAGCAGACGGTCATCGGCGGCAAATGCGCCATGCCGGGCGCGCCGCCGCGCGCTCGCCGCGAGCTGTTCGGCCCGATCGGCGCGCAGCGCCAGCCCGCCGCCAACGTAAAACCCGCAAGCGGTATAAAACGCCGCCGGCAGCGACGGATCGGTCGCGAACGCCTTGGAAAGGCGGCGCGCGACGGGCAGGGGCGGTGGTGCACGGCCCTGGCGCACCGCCCAGAGCAGGGCCCGCAAGCGCATTGCGTCGGGGCGCAGCAACGGCTCGACATAGACCATTTCAGCGCCAAACCTGACCCCGCTCCGGCTCATCGCCGCACGATCGGCGCGGTCGAGAGCCGCCACTTCGCGCGCCACCGTGGTCGCCGGCAGGCTGCCGAGCAGATCGGAAAGCTGATAGGCCAGGCCCCGCGCCGCCCCGCCGAGCGACAACGCGGACAGCGCGAATAGCGGCGCAAGGCGGCGCTCGATCTCGGCGCGAACAAAGGCGGCGAGCCGCCGCCGCACGCTGTCGCGAACGTCGCCCTCGACAAAATCGCCGGCGATCGCCTCGACCCGCGGCGCCAGCAAGCGTTCGCCGGCGACCAGACGCCCGACCACACCGCCGCGCCAGCACACCCGGCCGGTGCTGTCGAGCGAAAACGCCGCATCTGCGTCCGTGGCCAGCATCCGGGCTCGGGCCGCGATGGCGCTGCGCAATACCCGGTTGGCGGCGGCGTTGACCATCCGCATTTCAATGCCGTCGATCGCGTCGGGCACAAAATGCAAGCCGTCCAGCCGACCGACAAAGGCGCCTTCGACGCGCACCTCGCCGGTTGCCGAGACCGAAGCGGCAAGCTCGTCGTCCGACGCCAGCCGGCGCACCAGAAACGCCGAGCGGCGGTCGACAAAGCGCTGGGTGATGCGCTCGTGCAAGGCGTCGGAGAGCCGGTCTTCGATGCCGCGGGCGCGCTCCTGCCAGCCGGCCGCCCCCTCGACCCAATCGCTGCGGTGGGTGATGTAGGTCCAGGTGCGGATATGGGCGATCCGCGCCATCAATGTGTCGATATCGCCGTCGATGCGGTCGAGATTGGCCATCTGTGCGGCGATCCATGGCGCCGGCAGCCGCTCCGCCGGCCCGGCCAGATGGCCATAGATCAGGGCCAGAAGCCGGGTGTGGCTCTCGGTCATGACCTTGCGAAAATCGGGGATCTGGCACACCTCCCATAACAGCCGCACCGCTCCGCGATGGCGGGCCAGTTCGCGGACCTCGTGATTGCGTGCCAGCGCCTGCAAGGCGCGGTGATCATCGGCCTCGCGCGCCTGGACGAGGCCCGGCCGGGTGGGGCGCTGGTCGAGGCTTTTCAACAGCGCCTCGATCGATTCGAAGCGCAAATCGGTGTTGCGCCAATTGAGCCGGGTCAGCGGGTCGAAGCGATGGTTTTCGACCGCTTCGACAATCTCGGGAGCAAGCGGGCCTTGTTCGGCGGTGGTGCCGAAGGTGCCGTCGCTCATATGGCGGCCGGCGCGGCCGGCGATCTGCACGATCTCGGCGGCGGTCAGGCGGCGCGGCCCGCGGCCGTCGAACTTGCCGATGCGGGCGAACGCGACATGGTCGAGATCCATGTTGAGACCCATGCCGATCGCATCGGTGGCGACGAGATAATCAACCTCGCCGGCCTGGAACATGCCGACCTGGGCATTGCGTGCGCGCGGGCTGAGCGCCCCCAGCACCACCGCGGTGCCGCCCCGCTGGCGCCGGATCAGCTCGGCCAGCGAAAACACATCGGCCACGGCAAACGCCACGACGGCACTGCGCCGCGGCAGCCGCGTCACCTTTTTGTGCCCGGTATAGGCGAGCGTCGAAAAGCGCGGCCGACTGATGTGTTCAAATTCGGGGACGAGCCGCCGCATCAACGGTTTGATCGTGTCCGCGCCGAGAAACATGGTCTCGGCAAGCCCGCGCGCATGCAGCAGCCGCGCGGTGAAGACATGCCCGCGCTCGGGATCGGCACAAAGCTGGATCTCGTCGACGGCGAGAAAATCGACCGGACGGTCGAGCGGCATCGATTCGACCGTGCACACAAAATAGGACGGGTTGGGCGGCAGGATCTTTTCTTCGCCGGTGATCAGCGCCACCGCCCGTGAACCGCGCAGCTTGACGATCCGGTCGTAATTTTCGCGGGCGAGCAGGCGCAGCGGAAACCCGATCATCCCGCTGCGATGGCCGAGCATGCGCTCGATGGCGAGATGGGTCTTGCCGGTGTTGGTCGGCCCGAGGACCGCGACAAGCCGCGGAGCGGGGCTGAGCAAAGCCATGCCTGAAGGTATCGGGTGAGCGGACGCGGATGGCAAGAGCAAAAGGCGGCGGCGAGCCGCGATGCGTCGCCGCGGGGGTCGATTGCTCCGACCGCGCCGCCCCGGCAGGGCTGCGCCATCGCTCGGTGATCTTGCGTCCGCCGCCCTTGCGCTACATATCGGCAACAGTTTAACGCCAACCCGCTGACGCAGACCATGACCCAGGAGACAAGAAGCTTCCAGGCGGAAGTCAGCCGCCTGCTCGAGATCGTGGCGCATTCGCTGTACAGCGAAAAAGAGATCTTCTTGCGCGAACTGATCTCAAACGCCTCCGATGCCTGCGATCGGCTGCGCTATGCCGCGCTGACCGATCCGTCCTTGGCCGAGGGCGACGCCAGCTATCGGGTGGTGCTG
>JAJPIH010000238.1 GCA_021324875.1 Alphaproteobacteria bacterium | reverse complement strand
TGCGCACCGAGACCCGCGCCTGCTCGGCGTATCTGGCCGTGACTTTGGTCAGCTCGCGGCGCCGCTCCTCGGTCAAATCGGGGATCGGCACGCGGATCACCTGGCCCTCGGTTTGCGGGTTGAGGCCGAGACCCGATTCCCGGATCGCCTTGTCGACCGCCTTGACCATCGCCCGGTCCCACACCTGCACGGTGATCATGCGCGGTTCGGGGACGCTGACATTCGCCAGTTGATTGAGGGGCATCGTGCCGCCATAGGCCGGGATCTGGATCGGTTCGAGCAGGCTCGCCGAGGCCCGGCCGGTGCGCAAGCCGCCAAATTCCTTGCGCAGCACCTCGATCGCGCCCTCCATCCGGCGACGGAGATCCTTTAGCAGCGGCTCTTCCGACATGGCACTACTCCCGTCGATGACTAACCTTCCGCGTCGATGATCGTGTAGCGTCCCCCGCCGCATACGAGCCGCGCAAAGCCGCCCGCCTCAAAAATCGAGAAGACCAGAATGGGAATGTTGTTTTCCCGCGCCAGCGAAATCGCCGAGGCGTCCATGACCTGCAGATCACGCGCCAGCACATCCCGGTATTCGAGGCGCTCGAAGCGTTTGGCGCCGGGCACGCGGGCCGGGTCGGCATCGTAAACGCCGTCGACTTTGGTGGCCTTGAGCAGCGCGTCGCAGCCCATCTCCGAGGCACGCAGCGCCGCGGCGGTGTCGGTCGTGAAAAACGGGTTGCAGGTGCCGGCGGCAAAGATCACCACCCGCTTTTTTTCGAGATGACGCAGGGCGCGGCGCCGGATGTAGGGCTCGCAGACCGCCTGCATCGAGATTGCCGATTGCACACGGGTTGCAACCCCGCATCGCTCGAGGGCGTTCTGCATCGCCAGCGAATTAATCACGGTGGCGAGCATGCCCATGTAATCGGCCTAAGCGCGCTCCATGCCGACCGCGGCGCCCGAGACGCCGCGAAAGATGTTGCCGCCGCCAATGACCAGGCAGATCTCGGCGCCGAGGGCATGCACGGCCTGGATTTCGTCGGCGATCCGGCTGACGAATTCGGGATCGAGCCCGCCCTCGCGCGCGCCCATCAGCGCCTCGCCCGAGAGCTTCAGCAGAACCCGGCGATACCTGAGTTCGGCAGCCATAGGCCCACCCGCTCTGTCGCGCCGTTGGTGCGACGCCGCCTCACTCTATATCATATCGGCGGCGCCGTCGCCCCACGCCTCGCGCGGGCCGTGCATCGGGCGCCGCTTCAGTGCCGGATCTGGGCCGCCGCCGCGACTTCGGCGGCAAAATCGCTGCGATTGCGCTCGATCCCTTCGCCCAGCGCAAAGCGCACGAAGCCGGTGATGGCGATCGGAGCCCCGGCGCTCTTGGCGGCATTTTCGACAACCTTGGCGATCCGCGTCTCTTGATCGACGACGAAGATCTGGTCGAGCAGCACAAACTCTTCGTAGAATTTGCGCAGCCGACCCTCAACCATGCGGTCGACAATCGCCCCCGCTTTGCCGCTGGCCAGCGCCTGATCGCGCAACACGCCGCGTTCGCGGTCGAGCACCGCGGCCGGCACCGCGGCGGTGTCGAGATAAAGCGGGCTGGCGGCGGCGACATGCATCGCCAGCTGGCGGCCGAGAGCGGCGAGGGCGGGTTCGGGTGCAGCCGATTCGAGCGCGACAATAACGCCGATCTTGCCCAGCCCCGAGCCGAGCGAATTGTGGACATAGGAATAAACGCCGCCTTGCTTGACCGCGAGCCGCGCGACCCGCCGCAGCACCAGATTTTCGCCGATGGTCGCGATCAAATGGGTCAATTCTTCCTCGACATTGCGGCTGCTGCCGGGGTAGGGCGCGCGGCTCAAACGGTCGAGTTCGCCGTCGCCGTCCACCGCCAATGCCGCCACCTGACGCACAAACCCCTGGAACGCCTCGTTTCGGGCGACAAAATCGGTCTCGGAATTGACCTCGACCACGGCGCCGGCGCGGCCCTGGCAGGCGACCCCCACCAGCCCCTCGGCCGCCACCCGCCCGGCTTTTTTGGCAGCGGCGGCAAGTCCCTTTTTGCGCAGCCAGTCGATTGCCGCCTCGATATCGCCATTGCTGTCGCCGAGCGCGCGTTTGCAATCCATCATGCCGGCGCCGGTCCTTTCGCGCAGCTCCTTGACCAACGCCGCGGTCACCTCGGGCATTTTCGTCGTCCTCTGTTGCTGTCGGCGTCCGGCCGCTTGCCGGCCGGGCCCTCATCTATGTTGCGGCGCGAGCCGCCGCGCCCCATCAGGCGTGGGCGACGGCGTCCACATCCGCGGGCCGCATCGCCTCGGCTGCGGCGCTATCTTCCTCGCCCGGCTCCTCGCCGATTGCCTCGGGCAGATCGGTGACCGGCAGTTCGGCGCGGGCTCCGAGATCGACGCCGGACGCCGCCATTTCGGCCTGCAAGCCGTCGAGCACCGCGCTCGCCACCAAATCGCAATACAGATGGATCGCCCGCATCGCATCGTCGTTGCCGGGGATCGGATAGGCGATACCGTCCGGCGA
>JAJPIH010000365.1 GCA_021324875.1 Alphaproteobacteria bacterium | reverse complement strand
CCCCATTCGATCCGTATTTGCCGAAAATCCGACGCCGAAATCGCGCGAAGATCAACCCGGAAATTTTAGGCAAAGCACGATCGGCAATGATCGGACCCGCCGCTCGGCCGCTGCCCCTGCGCCCTTTCGAGGGAGCGAAAAATCACGCGGAGCAACTTGCATCATAAAACCGACTGGCCATATGCTTGCATTATGCAAGTCAGGGGGCCGAGGCAATGCGGCGCAAAAGCTTTGGCAACATGCAGTGCCCGATCGCTCGCAGCCTGGAGCGGGTCGGCGAGTGGTGGAGCATTCTGATCCTGCGCGATGCCTTTCACGGCTTGTCGCGGTTTGACCAATTCCAGGAGAGCCTCGGTATTGCGCCCAACATCCTGGCCCGGCGGCTCGCCTCGTTGGTCGAGGCGGGTCTGCTCGAACGCCGCCGCTATAGCGAGCGGCCGCCGCGCGACGAGTATGTTCTGACCGAGGCCGGACGCGATTTCCGGCCGGTGCTGTGGGCGCTGCTCGCCTGGTGCAACCGGCATTTCGCCCCCGAGGGGGCAAGCGTCATCGTCGTCGACAGCCGCACCGGCGAGGAAGCCGAGCCGCTGCTGGTCGATCGCAAAAGCGGCCGCCCGCTGGTCGCGCCCGATTTCCGCTCCGCGCCCGGACCCGCCGCCGCCGCCCGCACCCGCCAACGGCACGCCGCTGCCGCCGGCCAGTCGGCCGACAAGCCCGTCGCCTAACCGCCTTCAATCCCTGCAGCGCTATGGAGTCCGAAATGGATACCGTCGTATTCGAACGGGTGGCGGTCGGTGCGCCGGGCAGAACCGCGCCAAGGCTGCGGCTCAAGCTCCTGGGATTGGCCGCGCTCGTCTTGGCGTTCGCCGCGGCGGCGGTCGGGTACGGACGGTATTGGTGGACGACCGGCCGCTTTATCGAAACCACCGACGACGCCTATGTCGGCGGCAACATCACCGCGGTGGCCCCGCATGTCGCCGGCTTCATCGCCCAGATTCTGGTCAAGGACAACCAGTATGTGCACGCCGGCGAGTTGTTGATCCGCCTCGACGACCGTGATTTCCGCGCCGCGCTCGATCACGCCGAGGCCGTTGCCGCTGCGCGTCGCGCCGCCCTCGCCGCGCTCGAAGCCAAAACCACGTTGCAGCAGGCGGCCATCAACGAGGCCGCGGCCGAGCTCGCCGTCGCGACGGCCCGCGCTAAATTCGCCGCCGAGGATGCCGCGCGTTATCGCGATCTGGCGCTGACGAGCTATGGCACAAAGCAGAATGCCGAGCGGTCGTCGGCCGCCGATGCCGCGGCGCAATCGGCGGTTCAGGCCGCGCAAGCGAAACTGACCGCCGCACGCCAGCAGATCGCGGTGCTTGACGCGGAAACCGCGGAGGCGCGGGCCGGCTGCGCACAGGCCGCCGCCGATGTCGAAACCGCTCGCCTCAATCTCGGCTACACGCAGATTCGCTCCCCGATCGACGGCTATATCGGCAACCGGGCCGCGCAAACCGGCGCCTATGTCGCGCAAAATGCGTATCTGGTCAGCGTGATCCCGGCCCAAGGATTGTGGATCGACGCCAACTTCAAAGAGGACCAGCTTGCCGCGATGCGGCCGGGGCAACCGGCGACCGTCACCGCCGATGTGCGGCCGGACAAGATCTTCCACGGCCATGTGGTGAGCCTGGCGCCGGGGACCGGGGCGGTGTTCAGTGTGATCCCGCCGGAGAACGCCACCGGCAATTTCACCAAGATCGTGCAGCGGGTGCCGGTCCGCATCGCGCTCGACGATGCCCGGCTCGGCGAGCTGCGGTCCGGCCTGTCGACCACCGTCAGCGTCGATACGCGGCGCGCCTCCGCCGCCGCCGGCGATGCGGAGTGACGGCGATGCCCGACACGACGAGCTGGCTCAAGAGCCTGCTGCCGTTTGTCGTGATGTGCTTTGGCGGCTTTATGGCGCTGCTCGACATTCAGATCGTCGCTTCGTCATTGCGGGACATCGGCGGCGGGCTGTCGGCCGCCCAGGACGAGATCAGCTGGGTCCAAACCGCCTATCTGATCGCCGAAATCGTGGTTATCCCGCTCAGCGGTTGGCTGACCCGGGTGTTTTCGACGCGCTGGCTGTTTGCCGCCTCGGCCGCCGGCTTCACGCTCACCAGTCTACTTTGTGCGCTAGCCTGGAACATTCAGACCATGATCCTGTTTCGGGCGCTGCAAGGCATGCTCGGCGCGTCGATGATCCCGACCATGTTCACCTCATCCTTCCATTTCTTTCAGGGCCCGCGCCGCGTCTATTCGGCCGCCGTGATCGGCACGATTTCTTCGGTCGCACCGGTGTTGGGCCCGGTAATCGGGGGGTGGATCACCGACAATTTGGACTGGCATTGGCTGTTCTATGTCAATCTGGTGCCTGGGCTGGTGGTCACCGTTTTGAGCGCGTTGCTGGTGCGCATCGACCAGCCGGATTGGAGATTGCTGAAAGACGCCGATTATCCGGGCATCCTCTTGATGGCGGTTGCGCTCGGCACGCTGCAATACGTGCTCGAAGAAGGGGCGCGCTGGAATTGGTTCGACGACGCCACGATCCGGCATTGCGGATGGACTGCGGCCATTGCCGGCGTGCTGTTTGTCGCGCGCAGCCTGAGTGTCGCGCGGCCGGTCGTCGATCTGCGCGCCTTGCAGAACCGGAATTTCGCGGTTGGCTGTTTTCTGTCGTTTGTGACCGGGATAGGCATTTTCTCGACGATCTATCTGACCCCGCTGTTTCTCGGTTATGTCCGCGGGTTTAGCGCCTGGGAGACGGGTGTCGCGATCTTTTCGACCGGGGCCGCCTCGCTCGCCGGGGTGCCGGTCTATATCATGCTGGCCAAGCGCTTCGATACCCGCTGGCTGATGATGTTCGGGCTCGCCGCGTTTGGCGTCTCGATGTGGGCGTTCAGCTTTATCACCAGTGATTGGAGCGGCGGCGACTTGCTCGTACCGCAGATCCTGCGTGGCTTTCCCCAGGTCTTTGCAGTGGCGCCGGCGGTGACGTTGGGGCTGGGCAGCCTGCCGCCCGACCGGCTCAAATACGCAAGCGGGCTCTTCAACATGATGCGCAATCTCGGCGGCGCGGTCGGCATTGCGGTGTGCGGGGCGGTACTCAACGACCGCACCAATTTTCACTTTAATATGATTGCCGCGCATCTGACGCCGGCCAACGGGCCGGCCTCGCGCTTGCTCGCCGGCCTCGGCGAACGTTACGGCGCGATCCCCGGCGCCATGGACGGCGGTCATGTGGCGGCGGTCAAGCAGCTCTGGCTGCTCGCCTATCGCGAAGCCTCGACCTTGGCCTATGCCGACGCGTTTCGCGCCATCATGCTGGCGTTTGTCGCTGCGACGCTGCTGGTGCCGTTGTTGCGTCAAGTCCGGCCGGCGCCCTCCGCCGCCGGCGACGGCCACTGATGGGGCGGAAAACGGCGGGCTCAGCCAAAATGCATCATCATCGTCCACAGCATCGGGTCGTCCCAGATGCTGTCGGGGGTGGAGCCGGTTTCGGGCGGTCCCGGCGGATCGTCATCGCCGGCCGGACCCCCATGACGCTCCTCGAGCAGAGCGCGCGCCGCGCCCGACGCAACCGCCAATAGCCCGCGGATGCGGGCGGCAAGCCGCAGCCCGGGCGGCGCGACATCGGCGGCAAACCCCAATCGCCCCGGGATACTTCCCGATCGGCAAACACAGATCACGGTCATTGCTTCTGCCTCCCGCAAGAAATTCGTGCCCGGTGCAGCGCCGGCCGTGTGGTCGGTGCGAGGGCCGCCTGCGCCGCTACGCCGCCGCCCCCCGCATTTGCGGGTGTCGGGCCCGGCGCAGCCCCTCCGCGTCGGCCGCGTTCCGCCGGCGCGCTCCGGCCGTGCGCGTTGCGCCTCTCGTGCAGCAAAGGGCGTGCCAACCGCCGCGCCATGCCGCGATTGGCGGTTTCCCGCGCCCTCCGCGCGGCGCAACGCGACGAGGTGTGCGACCGGCTGCGTCAAATTTCGCCGACCATTGGCGGAGCGCGTCGGCGCGGCGCCCGATTGGCGATCGCAGCGGTGGTCGAACGCCTCGACCCGGCCCCGGCCGGTGCTATGATGGATATGGCTGCTTTCGCGTTGGGCAGGCGCGGCGGGTTGCGCAGCGGCGGGATCGGCCGCCGCGGGCTGCGGCCGCGCTCATCGGGAACGGCTTTGCCGGGTTAGCACAGCGGCAGTGCAGCGGTTTTGTAAACCGAAGGTCGGGGGTTCGAATCCCTCACCCGGCACCACACGGTGATTATACGGCCCGGAGACATCGCTAACGGACCGTACCTAAGACATGAGTGACAACCTCAGGCCGAACGGGTTGTCGAGAGGTTGCAGGGCTTTCTGCTCCAGGTCGATGTAGCCGAGATCGTCATCGAGAAAGCTGACGAGCCAAATGCCCTCGTCGACTTCCTGATACCGAGCTTCTGGCCGGCCTCAACGAGCCGGCCTTGTCAATTGCCGCCCTTTGCGACGCCACCGTCTCGGACGGGTTTTTTGCGCAGGATTGTCGCAGTCCCCCGTCCGAGTAAGAAGCGGACGATTAATGTCGGAATTCGTTACACCCGGGCGAAGCGGCGGCGCCGGCGGATCAGACCCATCCCTGCCAGGGCCGTGCCGAGCAGCGCCAGCGACGCCGGTTCGGGCGCGTCGGTCAGCGATGCATCGAGGCTGAATTCGCTGGCGCCGCCGGCCGCGATGGTCAGCACCTCGGTCAGCGCGAACGGTGCGGTGGTGCTCGCATTCTCCATGTCGCTGAGGAGCAGCGGCAGACCCGAGGGACCCAGGGTGCTCAACAGCGTATCGGTGCCAAACAGCGTATCGCTGTTCGACAGATAGGTTTGCAGGGTGATCATCCCCCCCGATCCGGACACCAGATGACCCGAGATCTGGGACAAAAACGCCGTCGCGCCGATCGGCGAGGTCAGCCCCGACACCGAGGCGATGACGGTGAGCGTCCCGGCGGTGCTGGTGCTGATGTTGGTCGAACTGAGGTCGATCGACAATGGGTTGGTGTTCAGCGTGTTGACTTCGACGTTGGTGCTGAAGGTTCCGAAAGGCTGCACGACGGCGACCAGCGGGTTGTTGCTGCTGGTTACGCTATAGGGTGTGTAGCCGCTCTCCTGGAGCTCGATGCCGAGCGTCGGGGTGGCCATCTCCGGCCGCGCCGACCCGATTGCGACAGCGCTCGCGACCAGCGCCGCCAGTAAAGTGCCAGAGCTGACGAGTTTGATCATCACAAAACCTATTAACCATCCTGCAAAACGCATTTGCGGTTCGGCTGAATACGGGCAACAATCGTGCCATTATAAGAAAATTATATAAAATCAGGGAGATGGCGGTAAAGTAATGGAGCCGATCTACCTCTATATGGTTAATTTGTAATGTCTTCTTTACACTTTCCCACCGCCGACCGCAAAAATCACCGACACTGACCTGACGTTAACCAGACGCAAGCCGCGCCGACCGAGAGCTCGTTCGCGAAATCGGTTCGCGCGCCGCCACCGCGCCCGCCCCCCTGCCACCTGACGGGGGAAGCGGCATTGCCGCGGGACCAAGGCTAGATTAGCCTTGCCGGACTGGCCCCGATGCCGTCGCGGTTTTGGCCGAGCTCCAATCAACGCCGGAGCCGGGTGTGGCGGTCCCCGCCGAGGTTCGGATAGGCGGGTGCAGCGACCGGCGACGACGGCGGGTGTGGCGGAAACGACGCTGATCGATAAGACAGGCGGCGAGAATGGCGGTAACCGACAAGATTTGGCCGGCGCTTGATTACAGCCGAGTGCCTTACCGGCTCTACCACGACCCGGAGATTTACGCGCAAGAACAGCGCCAAATCTTTCAGGGCCCGGTGTGGAACTATCTCGGCCTCGAGGCCGAAATTCCCAACCCCGGCGATTTTCGCACAACCTATGTCGGCGAGACCCCGGTCATCGTCAACCGTGACGCCGCCGGCGCCATCCACGCCTTTGTCAACCGCTGTGCGCATCGCGGCGCGCTGGTGCGGCGTGAACTCGCCGGCAATGCCCGCGAACACATCTGCATTTATCACCAATGGTGCTACGGATTGGACGGGCGGCTCACCGCGATCCCGTTCCGCCGCGGCATCCGCGGCAAGGGCGGACTGGACCCGGACTTTGACATGAGCCGGCACGGGCTCCAACCGCTGCGCGTGGACCAGGTCGGCAGCGCCATCTTCGGTACGCTCGGCGAGGCGGCCGAGCCGCTCGACGAATTTCTCGGTCCGCCGATCAAGGCCGAGATCGAGCGGCTGCTGGCCCGACCGGTCACAATCCTCGGCTACAACCGGCAGCGCATTCGCGCCAACTGGAAGCTCTACGCCGAGAATACCCGCGACAATTATCACGCCAGCCTATTGCACGAATTCCTGCTGACCTTTGGGCTCGACCGCTCGACCCAGACGGGCGGGGTGCGGATGGACGCTCGCCACCGCCACAACATCACCTGGGCCGAGGCCGACAGCGACACCCCCGATTTCGCCCGCGAGACCTACGGCGCCGCACGCATTCGCAACGATTATCTGTCGCTCAAGGAGCCCGACCTCGTCGCCTTTCGCCGCGAGCGCAACGACAATTTGAATCTGGTCGTGACCTCGGTGTTTCCCGCGGCGGTGTTTGTGCAGATCTCCAACAGCCTCGCGATCCGTCAGATCCGGCCGCGCGGGGTCGAGGAGTTCGAGGTGTTTCAGACGATGCTCGGCTATGCCGACGACCCGCCCGAGATGACCCGGCATCGGCTGCGCCAAGCCAATCTTGTCGGCCCGGCCGGGCTCGTCTCGATGGAGGATGGCGAGGCGATCGAGATCGCGCATCGCGCCACCAAACCCGACCCCATGCGCAGTTCGGTCATCGAGCTGGGCGGCGCCGGGGTGATTTCCGACCGCGACTATCGGGTCACCGACGTGCCGTTGCGCGGCTTCTGGTCGTATTACGCCGAATTGCTCGGGATCGAGCCCGAGGGTGCGGTGCGATGACCTTCGACCGCGCCCGGGTCTGGGACCTGCTGGCCGAATACGGCGCCCGGCTCGACGAATGCCGCTATGACGACTGGCTGGCGTTGTTCGCGGCCGAATGCCGCTACCGGGTGCTGCCGCGCGAGAATGACGAGCGCGGCCTGCCCGCCGGGCTGATCTATTGCGACAGCCGGGCGACGCTCGAAGACCGGTTGATGGCGTTGCGCGAAGCCAACAAATACAACCTCCACAGCGACCGCCATCTGATCGGCCTGCCGCGGCTCAATACCGCCGACGGTCTCGTCGAGGCGCCCTTTGCGGTCTATCAGACCGACCAGGAAGGCGCGACGCGTCTGTTCGCCACCGGCCTCTATCGCGACCGTTTGGCCGATGCGGGCGGCAGCTTGAAGATCCGCGAGAAGCTCGTTCTGCTCGACACGTTTGCGGTGCCGACCCTGCTCGCCACCCCGCTGTAAGCAGGGTGGCGCAAGGCCGTCCACCGCCGCGGCTTGCTGCGCGCACGGGCGCCGCCTAATATTTGCAGTCATAGAGACGATCGCGACGATCGTCATGCCGCTTTGCCGTCTCCGTCCCGCCGCTTGCGGCGGTGTGTATCCCCCGAGCTAGGTCCGGCGATCGGGTCGGCGATGACGCACGCTTCCTCACCCCGCGGTCCGTCGGTTCGCGGCATCCCCGAAGGCGATAACCGCGAGCGGATGATCTGCGCCGATTGCGGCTATATCGTCTATGACAACCCCAAGATCGTGGTCGGCTCGGTGGCGCGCCGGGACGAGCGGATCTTGCTGTGCCGGCGGGCGATCGAACCGCGCTACGGGTTCTGGACCTTGCCCGCGGGCTATCTCGAACTCAACGAATCGGCCAGCGCCGGCGCCGAGCGGGAGGCCTGGGAAGAGGCCAATGCCCGCATCGAAATCGAGGGGCTGCTGGCGATCTACGACATTCCGCGGATCAGCCAGGTGCAGCTGATTTTCCGCGCCCGGCTGCTCGACGAGGCGGTGTCGGCGGGCCACGAGACGCTCGAGGTGCGGTTGTTTGCCTGGGATGCGATCCCTTGGTCCGAGCTGGCTTTCCCGTCGGTGCGGTGGGCGCTGCAGCATGACCAGGAGGCGCGCGCCACCCGCGATTTCACAACGAGGATCAACCCCCCGGGCTTCTGACCTGCGCGCTCGGCGCCGGCCGGCATTGCGACAAATTCCGATCCCGGGCCGTCTCTAGGGATCGAGCCCGACCAGGCTGCGGGCATAGGCCTGCGCTTCAAACGGGCGCAGATCTTGCGCGGTTTCGCCAATGCCGATGGCGTGGATCGGGATGCCGTATTTCTCCGCCAGCGACACCAGCACCCCGCCGCGCGCGGTGCCGTCGAGTTTGGTCATCACGATGCCGGTGACGCCAACCATCTCGCGGAAGATCTCGGCCTGGGCGTGCGCGTTTTGGCCGGTGGTCGCATCGAGCACCAGCAGCACCGAGTGCGGCGCCTCCGGATCGACCTTCTTCACCACCCGCACGATCTTTTGCAATTCGCCCATCAGATCCGCCTTGTTGTGCAGGCGGCCGGCGGTGTCGATCAACAGCAGGTCGGTGCCCTCGGCGCGGGCCCGTACCAGTGCGTCATAGGCAAGCCCGGCGGCGTCGGCACCGGTCGGCCGCGCCACCACCGCGCAGCCGGTCCGCTCGCCCCAGATCTGCAGCTGTTCGACCGCCGCGGCCCGGAATGTATCGCCGGCGGCAAGCATCACCGTCATCCCCTGGTCGCGATATTGCCGGGCGAGCTTGGCAATCGTCGTCGTCTTGCCGCTGCCGTT
>JAJPIH010000144.1 GCA_021324875.1 Alphaproteobacteria bacterium | reverse complement strand
GCGTTCAGCGTGTTCAACCTGCCGATGACCAAATTGATCGGCATCACGACGCATGCGCCCGATGATTGGCGGCTGACGCAACTCGGCTGGATCTTCAGCATCGCGATCTTTTTTCTCGGCGGATCGGCGGCCGTTTTCGGTCGCTGGGTCGAGGAAGGCGGTCCCCGCCGGGCGATGTTCACCGCGGCGCTGTGTTGGTCCGGCGGGTTTTTTGTGGCGGCGATCGGGGTGTGGCTGCACGCGTTGTGGGTTGTCTATCTCGGTTACGGCGTGCTTGGCGGGCTTGGCCTTGGGATCGGTTACATCTCGCCGGTCTCGACCCTGATCCGCTGGTTTCCCGACCGGCCGGGGATGGCCACCGGTATGGCGATCATGGGGTTTGGCGGCGGCGCCTTTATCGCCGCCCCGCTGTCGGTATGGCTGATGGACCGGTTCTCCTCTCCCACTCATATTGGCGTCGCCGAAGCGTTCATCTGTTTGGGCGTCATCTATTTCTGTTTCATGATGGTGGGGGCGGCGATTGTGCGTATTCCGCCTCCCGGCTGGCAGCCCGAGGGCTATGTCGCGCCGATCCAGCCCCGACGCCTGGTGACGACGCGCGACGTTTACGTCTATCGAGCGCTCAAGACCCCGCAATTCTGGCTCGTCTGGTGGGTGCTGTGCCTCAATGTCAACGCCGGTATCGGCGTCTTGGGACAGGCCTCGGCCATGAGCCAGGAAATGTTTCATCATCGCGTTAGCGCGGTTGCCGCATCCGGATTGGTCGGCTTGTTCAGCCTGTTCAATATGGGTGGGCGATTTGTCTGGTCGTCGGTCTCCGATTTTATCGGGCGCAAGAACACGTATTTTGTGTTTTTCGCGCTCGGGACGCTGCTCTATGCCCTGGTGCCGCACAGCGGTGCGATCGGCAGCGTGGCGCTGTTCGTCGTCTACTACGCGCTGATTTTCAGCATGTATGGCGGCGGGTTTGCGACCGTGCCGGCCTATCTGCGCGATTTGTTCGGCACCCGCTATGTCGGCGCGATCCATGGCCTGTTGCTGACTGCGTGGTCGATGGCCGGCATCTTTGGGCCGGTTCTTGTTAACTACATCCGCGAATACAACGTCACGCACGGTGTTGCCACGGCCCAAGCCTACAACGTGACGATGTATGTGATGGCCTGTCTGCTGGTGGTCGGCTTTATCGCCAACGCGTTGATCCGCCCGGTCGCCGAACGCCACTTTATCGGAGCAAGCGAGATCCCCGGCCTGGGGCGCCGGGTCGAGGCGGAGCCCTAAGCGATGGCCGAGGATCGCACCGCCCCGGCCCGGCACAACGCCCTCAAGCTTGTGCTCGCCTGGGGTTTTGTCGGCATCCCGCTATTGTGGGGCGTCGTCCAGACCTTGCTCAACGCGGTCAAGGCGTTCCATTGACCGGGGCGAGTGGCCGCGGCCGGGGTCCGGCCTGGATCGGTGCCCCGCGACCGCACGCCGCGGTAATCGCGTCTCAGTAATAATGCGCGCCGCCATTGACGTGGATGGTCTGGCCGGTGATGAAGCCGCCATCGTCGCTGACCAGAAACAGGCAGGTAGCGGCAATCTCGTCGACATGGCCTTGGCGCCCCAGCGGGATGCCGGCCGCATTCGGCACCCGGCCCTGATACCATTCCGGGTTGTCGCGGCGCGTGTCGATGCTGCCCGGTGAGACGACATTGGCGCGAATATTGTGGCCGGCAAATTCCGAGGCGAGGCTGCGCGCCAGACCGATCAATCCCATTTTTGCCGCTGACACATGCGCGCGCCCACTGCCGCCGGTAAAGGCGCCGTCGCCGGTGAAAAACAGGATGCGGCCATAGCGGTTCTCGACCATCGAATTTATTACCGCCTTGGTGCAATAGATGGCGCCGTCGAGCACCACGCCGCGCACCCGTTCCCAATCTTCGATCATGAGCTCGGTAAACGGCTTGTGCGGCCGGATCGCGGCGTTGTTGACAAGGATGTCGACGCGGCCAAATTCGGCCATCGCCTGCGCTACCATGCGGTCGACCTCGTCCTTGTTGGCGACGTCGCCAAGCACGGCTAGCGCCTTGACGCCCTTATCACGAACCTCGCGGGCGACGGCCTCGGCTTCGGCCTGGTTGCGGCGGGCATTGACGACAACATGCGCGCCTTCGGCGGCAAATTTGAGCGCGGTGGCGCGCCCGATATTGCGTCCCGACCCGGTGATCAGCGCAACTTTTCCTTCGAGCTTGCCCATCCCCATTTCCTCCCTCGGCCTTGCTCCGCGCGGCGGTCGGCCGCGATATTGCCGAGCTTGACAGGTCTCGGCAATCGGCGCCGGCGCCCCGGCGCCGGCCGCCTTCCGCCCGGGCGCGCCGCACGCCGCCCGGCGGTGAGGCGGGCGTCTTACGGCGCGGTCGATCGGTAACGAATGTGTTGCGGCCGTGCCAATCAGCGCTTGACGGCGGCGGCGATTGCTGCGACTTTCGGTCACATCCGCCGCATGCGGCGGGAGCAGGCGAGGACAACGAGACGGACGGGACCGGATGGCCCTCAGCAATGGGGGCCATTTCCGTTGTGGAGCACCATCCGATTGCGGGCGTTGCCATCCATGCCCGCCCGCTCCGCGCAATTGCCATGGCGGCGCTGCTCGGCGTCGGGATCGGCCTCGTCGGCCGTCGACAAGCCGCGGCGAACCACGACGACACCGCGACAATCGAGGCGATCGGCCGCCAATATGGCGAGACTCAACTTGGCGTGCCGCCGGCGCAGCTGTTCGCCCCGTGCATGGCCAGGCGGCCATAACCGGCGAGACGGCGCTGTCTCGCCCGGCGGATATGATTGCGCAATGCCGCGACCCCTTTCCCGGCATGGCGCCGGTTTTGCACCCTGGGCGACGGGTTGAACTCGCCCCCGCGCTAATATCCGAGGCGGCGGTCGATCTCCTGCAACAGCGGACCGCCTGCTTTGAGGCTGTCGATATTGGCGACGATTTCGTTGACCAGCTGGGCGACGGTCGGTCGCCGGGCGACATGCGGCATCACCGTCACTTGTGGATGCGACCATAACGGGCTGTCGGGCGGCAGCGGTTCGGGCCGGTGCGCATCGAGCGCGGCATAGGACAGCTGCCCCGAATCGAGCGCCGCAATCAAATCCTCGACGACCACGTGGCCGCCGCGGCCGACATTCACCAGCATCGCGCCCTTCGGCATCATCGCGAAGGTCCGGGCGCAGAAGATTCCCTCGGTCTCGCGGGTCAGCGGCAACAGGCAGACGGCGATATCGGTCCGGCCGAGAAACGCCGCGAGCTGGTCCCAGCCGTGAAACATCGGGATTTCGGTCGCCTCGCGCGGCCGGCGCACCCAGGCCTGGACCGGAAAGCCGAGCGATTTGAGGACCAGCGCCGGCGGCCGCGCCATCAGCCCGTAACCGAGAAACCCGATCCGCCGTTCTTCGGGGCGGACGATCCGGGTGCGCCGCCACTCGCGCCGCTTCTGTGCCGCCTCATAGCCCGGCATGTCGCGGTGCAGGCGCAGCACGTGCATGACCACGTATTCGGTCATCATCGGGTCGCCGCCCGGCGGTTCGATCTTGCCGAGCGGCACCTTGGGCAGGCGCGGATGGTCGATAAATCCGTCGACGCCCGCCGAGCGGCTGAACATCGCCTTCAGGTTCGGGAATTCGGGCAGAGCATTAAAATCCGGGCGCATGAAGGCGAGGTACTCGACCGCGGACGGATCCCTCCCATCCGGCCAGATTCGGATTTCGAGTTCAGGCATTTTGGCGGCGAAGGTCTCGCGCCATGTCTGCGCGTTACCGATGTATTTGTCGAGGTCGACGATCAGCAGCGCCATGATTTCTCCTGGTCACAAATCCACAATGCTTCTTTTGCCGACATTGGAGGCGCGCGCATCAGACCCAAGCGCGTTCCATGGCGCGATGGAAAAATTCCCGAAAACCGGCGACGCGGCGGTGGATGGCCGGGACAAGCCCGGCCATGACGATCAGATTTGCCGGGACAGACGAACCGCGGATAGCGGTATGACACGCGTGAAGCCGAAGCAAATCCTCTTTACTCACCTCACGCCATCGGCGCGGGCCTTTTCGAGATCGGGAAGGTTGCTGGCCGAGGCGGCAAGGTTGCCGAGCCGGCCCGAGGTGGTGACCGGCAAGGCGGCGCGGGCCGCCTCGTTTTCGCTGATCTTCGCCATGATCGCCTCCTTGGCGCGGTCGAAGACGCCGCGGTTGGTGGCCACGAAGCTCTGTGACCGGCGCAGTCCGGAGAGATAGCCGTTGATTTCCGGCACGACATAGCGCGCCACCATGTCCCAGCTGCGGAACGTGTTCTCGGGGTTGGCCCAGTCGTGGACAAAGCCGACCACCGTGCCAAACCCGCCGCTCATCTCGAGCACCTGTTTGATCCGTGCCACGAGATCGTCCGGGGTGCCGATCGTCGCCGCCGATTCGGGCGAAAACGCCGTCTTTTCGATCGCCTCGTCGGGATCCTTGAACGGCTTCGCGCCGGGGCGCTGCAAGGTGCCGACGATGTATTGGTTGTGATGGCGCAACAGTCCCTCGCGCGCTTCGGCAATCGCCTTCTCGCGGGTCTCGGCGATGTGCCAGGAAAGCAGCACGCGCCAGTCTTTGCGGCTGACGGTGGTGCCGTGTTTTGCCGCCGCCAACTCGGCAAAGCTCCATTGCGTGCGTAACGCCCCCAGGCCTTCGCTCGACAGCGAGCCGATCGAGATCACCCCGATCCCGTATTTGCCGGCGAGCGTCATCCCGGATGGGCTGATCTGCGAGGCGACCGCAAATGGCATCTCCTCCTGCAATGGCAGCAATTGGAGCTGTGCGTCCTGGAGCGTGAACCAGTCGCTTTTGTGGGTCACCCGCTCGCCGCGCATCAACCGGCGGATTACGCCGATCGCTTCGTCCTGGCGGTCGCGCTGCACCATCGGATCGATGGCCAGCGTGTGCGCGTCGGAGGCGAGCGCCCCCGGCCCCGACCCGAAGATCGCGCGGCCCCCGGTCATCCAATCGAGCTGAACCATCCGCTGGGCGACGTTGAACGGGTGGTGGTAGGGCAGTGAAATGACCCCGGTGGCGAGCTTGATACGCTTGCTGCGTTCGCCGGCGGCGGCGAGAAACATCTCCGGCGAGCCGATCATCTCCCAGCCGCTCGAATGGTGCTCGCCGCACCAGAACTCGTCGTAACCGAGCCGGTCGAGATGCTCGACGAGATCGAGATCGCGCCGGAACTGAAGAAGCGGGTTTTCGCCGATCGGATGGTGCGGGGCGAGAAACGCGCCGAATTGCAAACGCGGCATTGGGAACCCTCCTTGCGAGCCGGCTTCTCGGCATTGATCCCGATCATGCCGGCGCGATCAACCGCGGCGAGGCGGCTTCTTTCTGCCGGCAAGAGCGAGCGCTTTGGCGCCGCGACCGATCAACGCCGCCGGTTTGCCCGCGTCAACCGGCCTCGATCGCGGTGACGCCGCATGCGCGCGCCCACCGCGGCGGCGCTCGGGCTCAGCCCGCGGCGTCGGCGGTCGCGACCGGCAGCGGGTCGAGCGTGGCCATAAACTCGACCAGATAGGGCTTCCAAAGCTCGCCATAAAAATGCGTGAAATGCCCATGGGTCTTCGGGCCCGCCGGGATCAGCACATAGCGGCCGTGGCGGACCCGCTGCATCGCCCGCTCGACGGTGCCGAGCTCGGGCGGATTGGCCTCGTCTTCGGCGGTGTTGATCAGCAGCACTTTGGCCTTGATTTTGTCGAGGTCGGGTTCGGGGTTGTAGTCCATGATCGCCTCGATCGCCCACAGCTGGTCGTTGGCGTCGCTGTTGGCGGCCTGGGCGAGGCGCTGCTCATAGAGCTTGTCGGCGGCGGCGCGGGTCGGCGCCAGTTCCTGGATGCGGCTGGCGCTCTCGGTACGCAGTGAATTGGCCGCCGCGGTCCAGATATAAGTGCGCGGGTTCTTGTCGTAGAAGCCGTTGTTCCAATCCGGGTCATGACGGATCGCCTCGGCGGCGGCGCGGCGGCTGATCCAATTGCGGCCGCTGATCTCGATCGGCTGGCAGGACAACGCGACGATGCCGTCCATCAGATCGGGGTACATTTCGGCCCACATCCACGCATGCATGCCGCCCATCGAGCTGCCGATCACCAGGCGCAGATGACCGACGCCGAGCCCCTCGGTGATCAGGCGATAGCCGGACTGAACCATGTCGCGGTAGCGATAATGCGGAAAATTGCCCCTAAGCCCGTCCGAGGGCTTGCTCGATCCGCCGCGCCCGATCGCATCCGGCATGATGATGAAATACGCGGCCGGATCGAGCGGCTGGCCGGGCCGGAACAATTCATCGGCGAGGCTCGGGCGCAGCCAATTGGCGCCGGTGCCGGTGTTGCCTTGCAACAGCAATATGCCGTTGATGATTTTCCCGGCGGCGTCACGGCGGGCGGTGCCCATCGTGCGGTAATGCAGCCGCAATTCGGCGAGGGTCTCGCCGCTGTGGAAGACGTAGTCCCTGAGAATGAAATCGCCCTCATGGAAATTCGGCCATGGGGTGGCGGCGGGCGCGGCGTCGGCGGGCATCGGCAGGATCCTCCGGTCTGTTTCGCGGATCATACAGGTCGGCCCTTCGCACGCGGAAGAGCGGCTGGTGTGTGCGCCGCCGCCTTCCCACGCAAATCGGCGATTTCGTGGCGGTTTCGGTTCGAGCCGCTTTGCGCGCGTGCCGGGCCGGCTTAGCCTGGGCAATGCGAAACGCAGCGTGGCGGCGGGAGGGTCGCTGACAGCATGACCGTGTTCTCACCCGTCGATATCGACGAGTTGCGCGAGGTGGTGGCGGCGGCGCTTGCCGCGGACGAGCCGCTCGAACTCGTCGCCGGCGGCTCCAAACGTGACCTCGGCCGGCCGTTGCAGACGCCCCACACGCTCGATCTGACGCGGTTTGCCGGCATCCGCAGCTACGAGCCGAGCGAATTGGTGCTGACCGTCGCGGCGGCCACGCCGCTCGCCACAATAGCGGCGGCGCTGGCGGAAAACGCCCAGATCCTCGCCTTCGAGCCACCCGATTGGCGCCGGCTGCTGGGGTCGACAGACACAACGCCGACCCTCGGCGGCGCCCTGGCCTGCAATCTTTCGGGGCCGCGGCGGATCAAGGCCGGCGCGGCGCGCGACCATTTCCTCGGCTTTCGCGCCGTCAGCGGCCGCGGCGAGATTTTCAAGGCGGGCGGCAAGGTCGTCAAGAATGTGACCGGCTACGATCTGCCCAAGCTGATGGCCGGTTCCTATGGCACCCTGGCGGCGCTTGAAGAGGTGACGGTCAAGGTCCTGCCGGCCCCCGAACAGGTCGCGACGGTTGCGTTATGCGGGCTCGACCCGGCGGCCGCGATAGGGAAGATGGGCCATGCCCTCGCCTCGGCGCACGATGTTTCCGCCGCCGCCTACCTGCCGGCCGGGGCGCCGCCGGTGACCGCCGAACCGGTGGTGGCGTTGCGGCTTAAAGGGCCCGAGCCGTCGGTCGTCTTCCGTTGTCAGCGGCTGCTGGCGGAGCTCGCCCTCGGCAGCGACGCCGCGGTTCTCGATCGGGAGGCGGCGCTGGATTTCTGGCAGTCGGTGCGCGATGTCGAGCCGTTTGCCGCGCTTCCCGATCGCGTCGTCTGGCGGATATCGGTGGCGCCGGCGCGCGGCGCCGAGATCGGGATGGCGATCGCGCGTGCTCTCGACGCGCTCTGGTATCTCGACTGGGGCGGCGGTCTCGTCTGGGCGGCGGTTGCCGACGCCGAAGACGGCAGCGCCGAGATTGTCCGCGCCGCAATCCGCGGCACCGACGGGCAAGGCCGCGGTCATGCCACGCTGATCCGCGGCCCGGCGGCCTTGCGCCAAATGGTGCCGGTGTTCGAACCCCAGCCGGCGGCGCTGGCCGCGCTTGGCCAACGGATCAAGGAGGCCTTCGACCCTCACCATATTCTGAACCCCGGACGCATGGCCGAGCGGAGCCGATAGAACGTGCGCACCGATTTTACCGAAGAGCAGCGCGCCGATCCCGATATCGCCGAATCCGAGAAGATTCTGCGCAAATGCACCCATTGCGGCTTCTGCACCGCAACCTGTCCGACCTATCTGCTGCTCGGCGACGAGCTCGACAGCCCGCGCGGCCGGATCTATCTGCTCAAAAACATGCTGGCCTCCGGCACCGCGCCGAGCGCCGAGGCGGTCAAGCATATCGACCGCTGCCTGTCGTGCCTGGCCTGCATGACGACCTGCCCGTCCGGCGTCAATTACATGCATCTTGTCGACCATGGCCGGCGTTGGATCGAACAGACCTATCGTCGGCCGTGGTCCGAGCGGATGCTGCGGCGGATGCTCGGTACGGTGCTGCCGCAGCCCGCGCTCTTCCGTCTTGCGTTGCGCGCCGCGGCGCTGGCCAAGCCGTTGCTGCCGGTGCTGCCGGGGTCGCTCAAGCCGATGGTGGCGCTGGCGCCGCCAAAGATTCCCGTTTCCGCGCCCGCCGAGCGTGAGCGGGTCCACCCCGCCGCAGGTGAGCGCCGCATGCGGGTGGCGCTGCTGCCCGGCTGTGTCCAGCCCGTGCTGGCGCCGGAGATCAACGCCGCCACCATCCGCCTCCTGACCCGCCATGGCTGCGAGGTGGTGATCGCCGCGCGCAGCGGCTGTTGCGGCTCGCTCAACCATCATCTCGGCCAGGAGCGCGAAGCGCTCGCCCGCGCCCGGGCCAATGTCGACGCCTGGGAGCACGAGCGCGCCGCCGGCGGTCTTGACGCGATCCTCGCCAATGCCTCGGGCTGCGGCACAACGCTCAAGGATTATGGTTTCATGCTGCGCGAGGACCGGGCCTATGCCGAAAAGGCGGCGGCAGTCGCGGCGCTCGCCCGCGATGTCAGCGAGCTCGTCTCAGGGCTGGGGCTGGGGGCGCCGGCGGCGAATCCCGGGCGCGGTCTGCGGGTCGCTTACCATTCGGCCTGCTCGATGCAGCACGGCCAGAGGCTGCACAAGCTGCCGATGACCCTCTTGGCGCAGGTCGGGTTTGATGTCGTCGAGGTGCCGGAAGGGCATCTTTGCTGCGGTTCGGCCGGCACTTATAACCTGCTGCAGCCTGACCTCGCCGCGCGCCTGCGCGACCGCAAGCTCGCCAATCTCGCCAGCACCCGTGCCAATCTCGTCGCCACCGGCAATATCGGCTGCATCAGCCAGCTGGCCGGCGCGAGCGAGGTTCCGGTCGTGCACACTGTCGAACTTCTCGATTGGGCCACCGGCGGACCGGAGCCACCGGCGCTCAAGCGCTACAAGGGCCGCGGGCGGAACAGGGCCGGGACCAGCCACGACAGCCCCAGCGCCGCCGCGCCGACCATGCTCGGCAGCAGCCATCCGGCGGCTCCGGCGGCCAGCCGCTCACCGGCGGCGCCAAGTTCGACGCAGGCGACGGTCATCGGCAGCTGGCCGAGCAGCGAGCCGGCCGCGTAAGCGACCGCCGGTAGCCGCGTCAGTCCGAGGCCGTAATTGGCCAGGCTGTGCGGAACCACCGGGATCAATCGCAGCAGGGCAACAGCACGCCAGCCGCCCCGGGCGATCCGCTCGAAGGCCGGACCCAACCGCCGTGTTCGCTCAACATCAAAGAACCCGGAATTGAGGTAGCGAGCGAGCCAAAAACCGGCGAGCGCGCCGACCACACTTCCGGCGGCGGCCCAAACCACCCCCCAGGCGACGCCGAAGGCAATGCCGGCCGCGGCCGCCAACACGGTGCGCGGCACAAACAGCAGGCTGGCAAGGATATGAAGGCCGAGAAATACGAGCGGGGCGAAAGGATGCTGCGCGATCGCGGCAGCCAGGGCGGCGGGTTCGAGCTCGGCGCGGCAATACCAGGCCGCACAGATCCCGGCCGCGACCAGCATCAAAAACGCGGCGCGCGAGACCAGGCGAAAGGAGCAACCGCGCGGTTGAGCGGCCGCCCGGCCGCGCCTGATACTCATCCGGCGCCGGGCGCCGACGCGGCGATGGTCGCCAGCGAGGCGGTTTCGCGCAGCGCGGTCAGCTCGTCGCCGCGGGAAACCGGAATGGCACGCCGCTGCAGCCACCACACACCCAAGAGATCGACAATGCCGACGCCGAGGCGGTCGAGCACGCCATATTTCGAGACCCCGGCGCGCCGCGGCCGGTGGTTGACCGGCACCGAACGCACCGATCCGCCGGCGCGCAGCACCAAGGCCGGCAGAAAGCGGTGCATATGGTCGAACGCCGGCAGCGCCAGATACAGCTCGCGCGGAAACAGTTTCAGGCCGCAGCCGGTATCGGGCGTGGCATCCCCCAAAACCGCGGCCCGTATGGCGTTGGCAACCCGCGAGGCGAGGCGCTTGACGCGCGTATCGTGCCGCTGCTGGCGATGCCCGGCGATCAGCAATGGCGGCTGCGCCGGCGCCGCCCGCGCCAGGCGCCACAATCGGGGGATGTCGGACGGATCATTCTGGCCGTCGCCGTCAAGGGTGGCGATCCAGCCGCCGCGCGCGGCTTTGACGCCGGTTGCGAGTGCCGCGCTCTGGCCACAGCTTTTGGCATGCCGCAAGAGCCGCAATTGCGGCGTTTGAGCCGCGATGCGCAATACCTCGGCGGCGGTTGCATCCTCGCTACCGTCATCGACACAGACGATCTCGAACCGCGTCGTCTTGCCGATCGCGACGAGAATTTCGTCGATCAGCGGCGCGATGTTTTCAGCTTCGTTGCGAAGCGGGATGACGACCGAAAGATCCATTAAACCCGCAATTGCCAGTTCTTCGGCACAACGGCGGCGTGGCTGGCCTATTCCTGTCATTTTGTGCGGCAACTTGACGAGGTAAGGCGACAGCCGGCGCCGGCGTGCCCAGCGGCGTCATCCTGTCGCAGCCCGCCGATCGCCGCGGCAAAGCCGGTCTCAGCGGTCGACCCAAGCGATGCGCAGCACATTGGTGGCGCCGGGCGTGCCAAACGGGACGCCTGCGGTGACAACGATGCGCTGGCCGGGCTTGGCAAGCCCTTCGCGATGCGCGATCCGTGCCGCGTTCTGAACCATGTCGGTGAAGTTTTTGACGTCGCGCGCGTGAACGCAATGCGCGCCCCACAGCAGAGCCAGCCGGCGCGCGGTGGCGAGCTGCGAGGTCAACACCAGGATCGGCGCCCGCGGCCGCTCGCGCGCCGCGCGCAGCGCGGTGGCTCCGGAGGTCGTATAAGAGACGATCGCCGCCGCATCGACCACCCCGGCCACCTGGCAGGCGGCGGCGCTGATCGCGTCCGGCGCGGTGTGCTCGTGATCGACGCGCATGCCCTCGAGCATCTGCCGGTAAAGCGGGTCCTCCTGGACCCGGCAGGCGATGCGATCCATCATCAGCACCGCTTCAACCGGGTAGCGGCCGGTAGCCGTTTCCGCCGACAGCATCACCGCATCCGCGCCGTCATAAACCGCGGTCGCCACGTCCGAGGCCTCGGCCCGGGTCGGGGTCGGGGAAAACACCATCGATTCGAGCATCTGCGTGGCGACAATGACCGGCTTGCCGGCCATCCGGCAGGCATGCACCACGTGTTTTTGCACGCTCGGCACATCCTCGGGCGGCATTTCGACGCCGAGATCGCCGCGGGCCACCATCACCGCATCGGCCTGCTCGATGATCTCGGCGAGGCGTGCGATGGCCGCCGGCTTTTCGAGCTTGACCAGAACTCCGGCCCGACCGGCGACGAGCTTGCGCCCCTCGGCGACGTCATCGGGCCGCTGCACGAACGAAAACGCGATCCAATCCGCCCCCTGATCGAGCGCAAAGGCGAGATCGGCCCGATCCTTTTCGGTGATCGCCGAGATCGGCAAGACCGCATGCGGGACGTTCACCCCCTTGCGGTCGGACAAAACCCCCCCGACCAGACACCGGGTCTCGGCGTATTCGGCGCAGCACCGTTCGGTCTCCAGCCGCACTTTGCCGTCATCGACGAGCAGTTCGGTGCCGGGTTCGAGGGCCTGGAAGATTTCGGGATGAGGCAGCGGCGCGCGGTTCTGGTCTCCGGGCCGGCGGTCGAGATCCAGGCGAAAGCGCGCCCCGGCCGCGAGTTCGATCGAGCCCTCGGCAAAAGTGCCGAGCCGCAATTTTGGTCCCTGCAGATCGGCAAGGATCCCGATCGGGCGCCCGGTATCGCTCTCCACCTCGCGGATCGCCTGCAACCGGGCCAAATGGTCGGTGTGGGTGCCGTGACTGAAATTGAGCCGGAACACGACGACCCCGGCGTCAAACAGACGCCTGATCTGTTCCGGGCTCGAACTGGCGGGGCCGAGAGTGGCGACGATTTTCGCGCTGCGCTGGCGCCGCATGCTGCCCTCTCCGCCGCTACCCCGGTCAGGCAACGAGGATTGCTCGAAAATCGTTGACGTTGGTCAAGGTCGGACCTGTCACCACCAAATCGCCGAGTGCCGCAAAAAACCCGTAGCCGTCATTGTCGGCGAGCGCGGCCTTGGCCGAAACGCCAAGCGCCGCCGCGCGCGCGATGCTTTCCGGATATAGGATCGCTCCGGCGTTGTTCTCGGTCCCGTCAATGCCGTCGGTGTCGCAGGCCAAGGCGGTGATGTCCCCGGCGCCGTTGAGCGCGACGGCCAAAGCCAACAGAAACTCGACATTCCGGCCGCCGCGCCCGGCGCCGGCGACGGTGACCGTGGTTTCGCCGCCGGAAAGCAGGACAGCCGGTGGGCGAACCACGTCATTGCCGACGCGAAACTCCCAGGCGCGCAGCTGCAGCGCGAGCGCGGCATGGACCCGCGCCACCTCGCGCGCCTCGCCCTCGATGCGGTCGCTGAGGACAATCGGTACGACATTTTGCCGCATCGCGGCCGCGGCGGCCGCCCGCAATGCGCCCTGCGGACTGGCGACCAATTGAAAGCGGGCCCGGGCGAAAACCGGGTCTCCCGGTTTTGGGGTTTCCTCGGCGGCCGTCTCGAGATGCCGCAACACCGCCCGCGGTTCGCCGATGCCATATTTGGCGAGCACCGCGCGGGCATCGGCGAAAGTCGTCGGGTCGGGTACCGTCGGTCCCGAGGCGATCACCGCCGGGTCGTCGCCGGGGACGTCCGAAATCGCCAAGGTGACGATTTGCGCCGGCGCCGCCGCCGCCGCCAGCCTGCCGCCCTTGATCGCCGAGAGGTGTTTGCGCACGGTATTGATCTCGCCGATCGAGGCGCCCGAGCGTAACAGCGCCCGCGTCACCGCCTGCTTGTCGGCCAGGCTCAGACCCGGCGCCGGCAGGGTCAACAAGGCCGAACCGCCGCCCGAAGCGAGAAAAACGAGCTGGTCGTCAGGTCCAAGCTGGTGCGCCAATTCGATCATGCGCCGGGCGGCGCGTTCACCGGCGGCATCGGGAACCGGATGGCCGACTTCGCAAATCTCGATGCGCTCGCATGGCAGCGCGTGGCCGTAGCGGGTCAAAACCAGCCCTTCGAGCGGTCCGGGCCAGCGCGCGGCAAAGGCCTGCGCCATCGCCGCGGCGGCTTTGCCGGCGCCGGTGACCACCGTGCGCCCGGTCACCGCGGCCGGAATGTGCTCGGCCAAGGCCAGTTGTGGATCGGCCGCCGCCAGCGCCGCATCGAACAGCGAGCGCAGAAATGTTCCCGGCGGCAATTGATCGCGCGCGCTCACGCTGCGGTTCCGTATTGCCAAGTGCGCCGCCATTTCATATCGAGCGCCGAGAAAAAGCTAGTTTCGGATGGTTGCGACGGCGGCATCGGCGTCTCCCGCGCGAATGAGGAACGGGCTTGTGAGGCGGATCGGCGGTCGGGGCGCAGTAGTGGCCGCAACCCTCGTGCTCTCGCTGGCGAGGGCGATGCCGGGCCATGCCGGTGCGCAGCCGGCGCCGGCCGCGGCCAATCACGCGCCGGCCCAGTCGCCGGCGGCGGCTGAGCAAGCGCCGGCTGCGCCGCCGGCATCGGCGCCGCCGGCCGGGCCGGTGTCGCACCCGCCGGAAGCGGCCAAGCAAGCGCCGGCTGCGCCCACGGCCTCGGCGCCGCCGGCCGGAACTGCAGCGCACGCGCCGGAAGCGGCCAAGCAGGCGGCCGTCGCACCGCCCGCATCGGCGCCGTCGCCGATCGCCAAAACGCCCTTTGCCGAAGTCTTTGCGCAATTGGCGGCGCGGCTCGAAGCGGTTGTCGTCAACATCTCGACGACCCAGGCCGGCACGACCGCGGCCAAAACGGCCGATGGCAAACCGGCCAATCCGGGCTCGCAGCAGCTCGACGAGCTGTTTCGCGATTTTTTTGGCGATCGCGCCGGTCCCGGCGAGCAGAACGGGCTGGCCCCGCCGATCGCCTCGCTCGGTTCAGGCTTTATCATCGACCCCTCGGGGCTCATCGTCACCAACAACCATGTCGTCGCCAACGCCGCCGAGATCGCAGTGACCTTGGCCGACAACACGACCTACGAGGCGCAGGTGATCGGCCGCGACCCGGTCAGCGATCTGGCGCTCCTCAAAATCGATGCGAAGCGACCGCTGCCGGCGGCCAAATGGGGCGATTCGGGCAAAGCCCGGGTCGGGGACTGGGTGCTGGCGATCGGCAACCCGTTCGGGCTCGGGGGCACCGTCACCTCGGGCATCATCTCGGCGACCGCGCGGGACATTCACGCCGGGCCCTATGACGATTTCCTGCAGACCGACGCCTCGATCAATCGCGGCAATTCGGGCGGGCCGATGTTCAACCTCGATGGCGAAGTCATCGGCATCAACACCGCGATCTATTCGCCGTCGGGCGGCTCGATCGGCATCGGATTTGCGATCCCGTCGGCATCGGCGCGGCCGATCATCGACCAGCTGAGAACCACCGGCAAGGTCGTGCGCGGCTGGATCGGCGCGCATATCCAACCGGTCGGCGACGACCTGGCCGAGGCGGTCGGTCTCGACAAGGCGCGCGGGGCGATGGTGGCGACGATCGACCCCGGAAGTCCGGCGGCGTCGGCAAAGCTGCAGCCGGGCGATGTGATCCTCAGCTATGACGGCCACGAAATCGAGCGCAGCCGGCAGTTGCCGCGATTGGTGGCCGAAACCCCACCGGAAACGACGGTCAAGCTGTCGGTCTGGCACGACGGCAAGGCGCAGGAGATTGACGTCAAGGTCGGGCTGCTCGACCCGAACCGGCCGGCGCCGCCGCCGCCCGAGCCGGAAAAACCCAAACCGCCGCCGACGCTCGATGCTCTGGGCATGCGGCTGGCACGCCTCAGTACCGAGTTGCGCAAACAATTCTCGCTGCCGGAAACCGCGCGCGGCGTGGTCGTGACCGACGTGCAGGCGAACAGCGCCGCCGCCGCCAAGGGGCTGCGCGCGGGCGATCTGGTGATCGCCGTCGGCTCGGGTGCGGTGACGACCCCGGAAGAGGTCCGGCAGCGCGCCGCCGCCGCCAAAAAAACCGGACGCAAGGAGCTGCTTGTGCGGGTCGAGCGCGACGGGATTACCCGCTTTGTGGCGCTGCCGGCCGAACCCGGGTGAACCGGCGCCGGTGCCGGCGATGATGCCTTGAAACCGGCCGAGCCAAGGCGGGCGAGGGCAGGGGGCTGCACCTTCTAGCCCGGCCGCCGGAAACCGGTTACATGAGTTGCGCTGCGGCCGATGTCGGACATCCGAGCGAGCGTCGCGTCAAGGGCGAGGGCGGTGAATGCGCATCGAGATCATTTGCACCGGCGACGAGGTTTTGACCGGCAAAATAGTCAACACCAACTTTAGCTATATGAGCCAAAAGCTCGAGGATTATGGGCTGTCGGTGTCTTGGGGCACGACCGTCGGGGACGACCGCGACGAGTTGCTGGCGGCCTTCCGCATGGCCGGCGAGCGCGCCGATGCGGTCATCGTCAATGGCGGGCTGGGTCCGACGGTTGACGATCTTTCGCAGGAGATTGCGGCGCGCGCGGCCGGTGTCGATCTCGTTCTTAGCGAGGAATGGCTCGCCCGCATGGAGGAGTTTTTCCGCCGCCGCAACCGCGTCATGTCGGCAAACAATCGCAAGCAGGCGATGTTGCCGGCGGGCGCCGAGATGCTCGACAATCCGGTCGGCACCGCCTGTGGATTTGCCCTCGACATTGGCAGGGCGCGGTTTTTCTTTACGCCCGGGGTGCCGCGCGAGCTCTTTCGGATGCTGGAAGAGCAGGTGATTCCCCGCATATTGGCGCGCGCCGGGACGCCCGGCGTCATTCATTTAAAGCGCTTTCATTCCTACGGTCTCGGCGAG
>JAJPIH010000367.1 GCA_021324875.1 Alphaproteobacteria bacterium | reverse complement strand
GCGCGGGAACGCGAAGCGGGCCAGCGGCCGCTCGCCGTCGGCGTCGTAGAGGATCAGGTCGTTGCCGTCCGCGGCGCAGCGCCAGTAGCCGTAGGCGGCGGCCGGCTGCAGGATCTGTTCGCGTTCGGCGATGTCCATGATGCGGTGGAGGATCGGGCGCAATTCGGTTTTCGCCCATTCCTTGTAGTCGTCGAAACTGCGCCCGTCCTTCCGGTAGCCCCACTGGAATTGGTAGAGCATGCGTTCGTTGAGGTAGGGTACGATCGCCTTGGGCGACAGCCGGGTGATCGCGCGCGGTCCCCAGAAGGGCGGTTGCGGCACCGGCAGGTTGCGCGTCAGCTCGGCGCGGCGCAGGCGGATCTCGTCGAGATCGAGCGGGCGCAAAGGGCGCGGATCGGCGGCGCGGCCGAGCTTGCGCGACGGTTTGGTCGCGCGCGCGGCATTTTTGGCGCGGGTCTGGGCCAGATGCGCGTCGAACTGGCCGGCCACGATCTTGTCCATCAAGGCGAGCCCGTCGAAGGCGTCGCGGGCATAGGCGACGCGCCCGGCGGCATAAGCGCGAACGCAATCCTCCTCGACATAACGCCGGGTCAACGCCGCGCCGCCGAGCATGACCGGCAGCTGCCAGTCCTGGCGGCTCATTTCTTCGAGGTTCTCGCGCATCACCTGGGTCGATTTGACGAGCAGCCCCGACATGCCGATCGCATCGGCTTTGTGCTGCCGGGCCGCATCGAGAATGGACGCCAAGGGCTGCTTGATGCCGAGATTGACGACCCGATAGCCGTTGTTGGTCAGGATGATGTCGACCAGGTTCTTGCCGATGTCGTGGACGTCGCCTCGCACCGTGGCCAGCACGATCGTGCCTTTTTCGTGGCCCTCGATCCGCTCCATATGCGGTTCGAGAAAGCGCACCGCCGCCTTCATCGTTTCGGCCGATTGCAGCACAAAGGGCAGCTGCATCTGGCCGGCGCCGAACAGTTCGCGGACCGTCTTCATCCCGGAAAGCAGGATGTCGTTGATGATGTCGAGCGGTTTCCACTGTGTCAGCGCAAGGTCGAGGTCGGCCTCGATCCCTTGGCGATCGCCATCGACGATGCGTTGCGCCAGCCGGTCTTCAAGCTTTTCGGTGCGCGCCTTTTTCGCGCTCTCGGCGGCGGTGCGGTCGGCAAACAGCGCGATGAAGGCCTGCAACGGGTCATAGCCCGGACGACGGCGGTCGAAGATCAAGTCTTCGGCAACCTTCGCCTCTTCGGCCGGGATGCGGTGCAGCGGCACGATCCGTGAATAATGAACGATCGCGCCGGTCAGGCCGCGCCGCAAGGCATGGTCGAGAAACACCGAATTGAGGATCTGCCGCGCGGCCGGGTTCAGTCCGAAGGAGATGTTTGAGAGCCCGAGGATGATCTGGCATTCGGGCAGCGCCTCGGCGATCGCCTCGATCGCGTCCAGCGTGTTGAGGCCGAGCCGACGGTCGTCATCATTGCCGGTGCAAATCGTGAAAGTCAGCGGATCGAACAGCAGGTCCGATGCCGGCAAACCGTGCCGGTTGCAGGCGAAATCGTACAGGCGGCGGGCGACGGCGAGCTTGTGCTCGGTTTCCTTGGCCATGCCGGTCTCGTCAATCGTCAAGGCGATCACGGCCGCGCCAAAGCGGCGAGCCAGCCGCAACCGCTGTCGTGCCGGCTCCTCGCCGTCTTCGAAATTGATCGAATTGATGATCGGCTTGCCGCCATAAAGGCTGAGCGCCGCTTCAAGCACCGGGTATTCGGTCGAATCGATGACCAGCGGCGCGTTGACCGCGCCGCGCATGCGGCCAACCGCCTCGCTCATATCGGCGATCTCGTCGCGACCGACAAAGGCGGTGCACAAATCGATCGCGTGCGAGCCTTCGCCGACCTGCGCGCGCGCCATCTCGACGCAGCCGTCCCAGTCGCCCGCTTCCTGCAGCTGGCGGAATTTGCGCGAGCCGTTGGCGTTGCAGCGCTCGCCGATCGCGAGCCAAGCATTTTCCTGGCGCAGCGCGGTCTGGCTGTAGAGCGAGGCAATGGCCGGGGTCCAGCGCACCTGCCGCGGGCGCGGCTTGGGTCGCGGCCGACCGTCGCCCAGCCGACGCAGCATCGCATCAAGCGCGGCAATATGGCTGGCCTCGGTGCCGCAGCAGCCGCCGATCAGGTTGACCCCATCCTCGACGACAAAGCGTTCGAGCCATTGCGCCAATTCGGCGGCGCCAAGCGGGTATTGGGCGCGGCCGGCAATCAGTTCGGGCAAGCCGGCATTGGGCTGGACCGAGATATAGCCGGGCCAGTTCTCGCCAAGCCATTTGACATGTTCGGCCATTTCGCGCGGGCCGGTGGCGCAATTGAGCCCGATCAGCGGCACGTCGAGCGCCTCGATCACGGTCGCGGCGGCGGCAATGTCGGCGCCGACCAGCAGAGTGCCGGTGGTTTCGACCGTGACTTGAGCGAGGATCGGGATGTCCTTGCCCGCCTCCTCGCGGGCCCGCTTGGCGCCGTTGACCGCGGCCTTGATCTGCAGCGGGTCCTGGCAGGTCTCGAGGATAATCGCATCGACCCCGCCGGCGATCAGCCCGGCGCATTGCACCGTGAGCGCGTCTTCGAGCGCCTGGTAGCCGATATGGCCGAGCGAGGGCAGGCGCGTCCCTGGACCCACCGAGCCCAAGACAAAACGGGTGCGGCCGTCATGGGCGAATTCGGCAACCGTCTCGCGCGCAAGCTCGGCCGCGCGGCGGTTGAGCGTGAAGGCCCGGTCGGCCAGCCCGAATTCGCCCAAGGTGATCGGCGAGCCGCCAAAGCTGTTGGTCTGGATCGCATCGCAGCCGGCAGCGAGATAGCTGCGGTGGATGTCGCGGATCAGCTCGGGGCGGCTCTCGCAGACGATCTCGGTGCAATTCTCATTGCCGAGAAAGTCGCGCTCGAGGTCGAGATTGAGGGCCTGCACCCGGGTCCCCATCGCCCCGTCGCACAACAGCACGCGATCGCTGAGGAAATCGAGCAGATGGGTCATCGCGGACCGCCAAGGCCGGTTCGTACGGTCCGCCCACGGCACCTGGCCTCAGCCGCAGCGCCGGGCGCGGATCGCCGCGGAAACGCCCGCCCCGACAAGTCGCCAAACCGCCATCGCGCCGGCATCAGGCGACCGCCGCGGGGCGCGGCCGCGGCCCGCGCACGCCAAGCAGATGACAGATCGCGACGATCAGGTCGGCGCGGTTCAGGGTGTAGAAATGGAATTCGTGCACCCCCTCGGCGTGGAGACGACGGCATTGCTCGGCGGCGATCGAGGCGGCAACGAGGCGCCGCGTGTCGGGATCCTCGTCAAGCCCGGCGAAATGCGCTTCCATCCACGCCGGGATTGAGGCGCCGCAGCCGACGCTGAATTTCTTGACCTGGGCGTAATTGCTGACCGGCAGGATGCCGGGCACGATCGGCACCCGCACGCCATGCGCGGCGGCGCGGTCGCGAAAGCGCAGATAGAGCTCGATATCGAAAAAATACTGGGTGATCGCGCGGGTCGCGCCGGCCTCGAGCTTGCGCTTGAGATTGTCGAGATCGTCTTCGGGGCTGCGGGCTTCGGGATGGGTTTCGGGATAGGCGGCGACGCTGATCTCGAAATCGGCCACCCGCTTGAGCCCGGCGACGAGATCGGCGGCGTAGGCGTAGCCCGCGGGATGCGGCGCATAGGGCCCGCTTCCGGCCGGCGGGTCGCCGCGCAGGGCGACGATGTGGCGAATGCCGGCGGCCCAATAATCGCGTGCCACCGCGTCGATTTCGGCGCGGCTGGCGGCCACGCAAGTCAGATGCGCCGCGGGTTCGAGGACGGTCTCGCGGCGAATGCGGCGCACGGTCGCATGCGTGCGCTCGCGGGTCGAGCCGCCGGCGCCGTAGGTGACCGAGACAAAGCGCGGCTGCAAGGGTTCAAGCCGCTTGATCACCTCCCACAGCCGCCCTTCCATTTCGGCGGTCTTGGGCGGGAAGAATTCGAACGACACGCGCGGCGGGCCGGCGTCGAAATCGGTAACCGGATCGGCGGCGAGGCGGCCGCGTGACTGTTCCGATGTCGCGGCGTCGCGCATCAGCCGATCCTCCCCTCCAGGGCCGGCAGGGCGGGTTCGTCCTCGCCGGCGGCAACCCGCGCCCGCCAGCCGGCGGGCTGTGCGGCGCGGGCCGCGGTCCAGATCACCACGGTCAGCGGGTCTCCGGGCAGCAGCCGCGGCCGGGCTGGTTCGAGACCGGCATTGCGGCACCAATCGACAATCTCGTCATCGGCAAAGCCGAGGCGGCGATGGGCATGCTCGGCGCGCAAAAATTCGAGGTTATGCGGCGCAAAATCGACCACCACCAAAAGGCCGCGCGGGCGCAGCACCCGTGCCGCCTCGGCGATGGCCGCCGCCGGCCGGTCGGCATAATGCAAGACCTGGTGGATGACGACGGCATCGAAGGATCCGTCGGCCAACGCCAACTGATACATGTCGCCGCGTCTGACCCGGGCATTGGCGAGGCCGGCGCGTTCGAGATTGACCCGCGCCAGCGCCAGCATCTCGCGCGACAGGTCGATGCCCAACGCCTGCCCGACCCGCGGGGCGAGCACCTCGAGAATGCGTCCGGTGCCGGTGCCGATATCGAGCAGGTCGGCGGGTTTGGCCTTGTCGATCACCTCGACCAGGGCGGCTTCGACCTCGCGCTCATCGACATAGAGCGCGCGGATGCGGTGCCATTGCGCGGCATTGGCCCGAAAATACGCGGCCGCTTGCGCGGCGCGTTGCTCCTTGGTTGCCGCGAGCCGCTGCAGGTCGAGCGCCAATGTGGCATCGGCGTCGTCGCAATCGGTGGCCAGCCCGCTGACCAGACCGGCCACCGGCCCCGTCCGGACGAGCCGGTAGAAGACCCAGCTGCCCTCGCGAAAGCGCTCGAGAACCCCGGCCTCGCACAGCAATTTCAGGTGGCGCGAGACGCGGGGTTGGCTTTGCCCGAGGATCTGCGTGAGTTCGCTGACGGTCAATTCGCCGCCGCGCGCACTCAGCACCGCCAGCCGCAATCTTGTCGGTTCGGCGACCGCGCGCAGCGCGGCCAGCAGCTCGTCCATCGTTTTCATCACCCAATCAGGGCGTCAACATATACAGATATCTTTATATGTGCAAGCGGTATCGGCCGAAAATGCCGGCATGGCAATCAATGGCTTGCCGGCTGGTCGGATTTCCCGCATCTATTTCGCGTCCTGAGGAGAAGGGCGCTTGATGCGAGACCGTCCATCCACATTTCGGCCGCCGCGACACCGGTTGGTGAAGAGTTTGATCATCGTCGCGCTGGCCATGTCCGGATGCGCTTCGCAACCGCAAAACCAGCAATCCGGTGCCGGTGTGGAAGAAAATTTCCACGATCCGCTTGAAGACCTCAATCGCAAAATCTTCGACTTCAACCAGGTCGTCGATCGCACGGTATTGGTGCCGGCGGCAAAGGCGTACCGCGCCGGATTGCCGGAACCGGTACGCGATTCGATCCATGATTTCTTGAACAATCTGCAGGCGCCGCTGATCTTTGCCAACGACACCTTGCAGGGCCGGTTCGATCACGCCAAGGACACGATGGTCAGATTTGTCCTGAACTCGACGGTCGGCATGGCCGGCCTGGTCGACGTCGCCGGGCGCTGGGGCATCCCCTATCATGAAAACGACCTTGGCATCACCTTCGGCGTATGGGGCATCCCGGAGGGGCCGTATCTGGTGATCCCGGTGCTCGGCCCGTCCGATCCGCGCGACGCGATCGGGCTCGGCATCCAGGCGTTTGGCGATCCGTGGAACCGGATCACCTCCGGCGAGCCGTTTACGTTGTATTGGGTGCCCTATGCCCGCGGCGCCGTCAGCGGCATCGACCAGCGCGAGCGCTATCTCGACACCCTCGCCGATATCGAGCGCACCTCGCTCGATTATTACGCGACGATCCGCTCGCTGTATCGCCAGCGCCGCGCCGCGCTGGTGCGCGGCGAGCACGGCAATCTGCCGCCCAATCCGGGGTTCAGCCAGAATGCGCCCGCGGCGCCGACGGCCAAGGCAGGCCCCTCCCGGCCGGTGGTGTCGGCGGCCGCCCCCGCCATCGAGGTTTCCGGTCAATGATGCGCCGCCTGTTGGTGGCGGCGGCGCTGGCCGCCCTGATCGTCGCCACCCCGGCCGTGCCGCCCGCCGCGGCCGCGCCCGCCGGCAATCCCGCCGCGGTGATCACCAGCCTCGGCAACGAGGCGCTCAAAGTGCTCGGCAAAAACGTCGATCCCGATCAGCGCGTCGCCTGCTTTCGCCAGCTCTTTGTCGAGGATTTCGACGTGCCCGGCATCGCCCGGTTTGTGCTTGGCCGCTACTGGCGGCTCGCCACGCCGGCCCAACAGCAGGAATTTGTGCGGCTCTTCACCAACTATATTGCCCTCGTCTACGCCAACCGCCTGGCCGAATACAGCGGCGAGACGCTGCGCGTCACCGGCACGCGCCCGGCGCCCGACGGCGAGCTGGTGTCGAGCGAGATCGAGCGTCCCAACGGCCAGCCGCCGGCCCGGGTCGACTGGCTGCTGACCCCGCATGACGGCACCTACAAGATCAGCGATGTGATGGTCGAAGGCGTCAGCATGGCCACCACCCAGCGCTCGGAATTCGCCTCGGTGATCCAGCGCCATGGCGGCCAGGTGCAGGGGCTGATCACGGCGCTCAAGCAGAAGACCGAGGGCAGCGGCCTTCACTGAACCGGCCCGGCCGCATCGCGGGCCGGGCGCAACCGCATCCGGAAAGACGCGCGCGGCCGGAGGCAAGGCGCCCGGCGAAACCGAGTGCTTCGAGGCATTGTTAGCCGCAGCAGGCGAACAGATGCTTTGAGGCTGTGTCAATGCGTCGCTTGGTTATCGTTGCCGGGTTGATGCTGGTCCTCGCTGCCGCTGCCAGACCGGTTGGCGCCGCGATCGAGCCCGGCTCGATGCAATTTATCGAGAGTCTGGGCAACCAGGCCCTGCAAGTCGTGCGCAGCACGATGCCGCCGGCGCAAAAACTTGCCTTCTTCCACGAGGTTTTGCGCCAGGATTTCGACATGCCGCGGATCGCGCAGTTTGTCCTCGGGCCCTATTGGCGCCGCGCCAGCCCGGCCGAGCGCGAGCAGTTCACCGGGCTGCTGGCCGATCACCTCGTCGCTTTTTATCGCCGCCAATTCACCCGTTACGAAGGCGAGACTTTCGCGGTGACCGGCGTGCGGCCGGTGCCGGGCGGGGCGCTGGTGACCAGCCGCATCCTGCGCCCGGGCGGTGCCCCGATCACGGTCGGCTGGCGGCTCGGCGAGCAGAACGGTCTCGACAAGATCACCGACGTCATCGTCGACGGGGTCAGCATGGCGCTGAGCGAACGTTCCGCCCTCGCCCAGCAGTTGCAAGCAAATGGCGGCCGGGTCGCGGGGCTCATTGCCGAGATGCGGCAGCGCCAGGCGGCCGATCTTGGCCCTGGGTTGCGCTGAATGGCCGGCGCCACCCGGGACCGGTCAGCCGCCGTCTCGTCCGGTCAATCGCGGGTCAGCGGCTTGTAGCGGATGCGGTGGGGTTGCTCGGCCGCGGCCCCCAAGCGGCGGCGGCGGTCGGCTTCGTAATCGGCGTAATTGCCTTCGAACCAGACGGTTTGGCTGTCGCCTTCGAAGGCCAGGATGTGGGTGGCGACACGATC
>JAJPIH010000247.1 GCA_021324875.1 Alphaproteobacteria bacterium | reverse complement strand
TTTTGAAGAACGGCAAGACCGAATCCCAATCCCAGCCCTCGCAGCCGCGCTGGCGCCAGCCATCGTAATCGGCCGGCGTGCCGCGCATGTAAACCATCCCGTTGATCGAACTGGTGCCGCCGAGCACCTTGCCGCGGGGTTGATAGAGAGTGCGCCCGTTCAACTCCTTCTCCGGCTCGCTATCGAACATCCAATTGACCCGGGGATCGGTGTAAGTCTTGGTGTAGCCGAGCGGGATGTGGATCCACGGATTGGTGTCGCGCGGGCCTGCTTCGAGCAACAGAACCCGGTAGCGACCGCTCTCGCTGAGCCGACCGGCAACGGCGCAACCCGCCGAGCCGGCGCCGGTGACGATGAAATCGTAGGTTTCTTCGTTTGCCATCGCTGTCCCTCAACTCCGCGCAAGGCAACGATAACCAACCGGACGGCGCGGGTGAAGCCCGGCGGCCACGCGGGCTGGCGGGTTGGCGCCGGAGGGTCTATGAGCGGGCCGTCCGGCGGGGCGGGGACGCGCGCAACCGGGCTGCGTTCGACCGGCGCCCCGTTCGTTCCTTTCGGCCGGAAACTGCCGGGTGCGGGATTGCGATCGGTTATAAGCGCTTGCGCAGAGCGCCGGCGGTTGGCTCGGTCACACCGCACCGAACGCCCCGGCGGCCCGACGCACCGGGTTGCATGCTCCGCGCTCGCACGGCACTCTGCGGGGATGTGCGGGCGCGCGCGACTTTCCACGGATGCCAGCGAGATCAAGCTGATTTTCTCGATTCCGCCGCACCGGCCGACACCCAATTTCGCCCCGACCTGGAACCTGGCGCCGACCGACCCGCTGCCGATCGTTCGTTTCGATGCACATCGCGGTGAGCGCAGCCTCGACGTCATGCGCTGGGGGCTGGTGCCCTATTGGGCCTCGGACATCAAGATCGGCTATTCAACCTTCAACGCCAAAGCCGAGGGCCTCGACGCGCGACCTGCTTTCCGCGAGCCGTTTCGGCGCCGCCGCTGCCTTGTTCCACTCGACGGCTTCTATGAGTGGAAGAAGCTCGGCGACAAGCGCCAGCCCTACGCCGTAGCCCTGGCCGACCGAAGGCTGATGGCGGTGGCCGGCTTATGGGACAGCTGGCGATCGCCGCAAGGCGAACGGCTGCGCAGCTTCACGATCATCACAACCAAGCCGAACGAATTGCTGGCGCCGCTACATGACCGCATGCCGGTCATTCTCGACCCGCGGCACTGGCCCGCTTGGCTCGGCGAGGAAGCGGCCGATCCGGCGCAGCTCAGGACCTTACTGGCGCCTTACCCGGCCGATGACATGGCGATCTGGCCGGTGGGGCCGCGGGTCGGAAATGTCAAAAACAACGATCCGTCGCTGATTGAACCCGTCGCCGCACCCGCTTAGCTCACCGGCAGGGATAATCCGATCGCGGCTGGCGAAGGCGGCAGCATTGTTCCCTCGGGTTTCGGTATCAACCTTGCGGAGAAGATATAAAGAGCTATTACAACCATTTGCGAAAGCGCAGGTGAGACCGCATGGTCACGACCACTGAGCGGGAATGGGCGAGGTTGCGTGCGATGGTTCAGAGTGGCCGCCAATCTGACCGACCTGACGGGGAGTTTTGGTCATGGCTTCTGTTTTGGCTTCAATTTCTCCTGCTTGCGTTCTGTATCGTTCTCGGCGCTGTTGCCGCCAGTGATGCCGAACAGGACGGCGACTACGCTACCGGCATGGTGCTGATATTGGCATCGATAGCACTCTTCTTCTTAATACTGAAGCGAAGCTTTGATGAACCTTCGGCAGGACTCGGCGACTTCATGCTGGTGGAAAAAATGGTAAGCCTTGCCATTGTGATCCCCCTATTCATCATTATCGGCCTATCGGGATTGTTTATTGCCCAAGGGTGGCCGCATGGTAGTTTGCATTCGGCCGGTATCGCGCTGTTTGTGGTCAGCGGGGTCATCGTTTTTCTCGACATCAAGCGCGTCTTCGACCGCCTCGACTGACCTCTCCTGTGGCCAATATGCCATGGATCCGTCCGCGGCCCGGGCAGGGCCGCGACGGCTTTCACGCTGCATCCGCGTCGGCTCGGGAAACACCGGGGCGTTGTTCAGAGCCGGGATGAGAGCGCCAGAGTTGCTTGGCCTTCTCCCGTCTCTGCGTCTTGCGCTATGCTCGGAGCGCTTGCATTCGCGCGTCACCACAGGACGTTTGTTATGGCAGAGACGTTCGGCAGATCGGGAGATGAGCGCGCTCGCTTCACCGGGTAGCGGGCATGCCCGCCAAAGCATCGAGACACCTTCCGGCAAATGGCGCGAGAGCGAGAATTTTCCGGTCGGGTCGTGGCTGATCCGGCGCGATTTGCGGGTTCATGTCCACGCGTTCTACCGCTTTGCCCGCAATGCCGACGACATTGCCGATAACCCGGCATTGGCGCCGGCAGAGAAGATTCGGCGACTGGACCGCATGGCGGCGGTGCTGGAGGGTGCGCCGGGCGCGGATGCGCCGGCGGCGGCGGCGATGCGGCAAAGCCTGCTCGATACCGGGCTCACCGCCCGGCATTGTCACGATCTGCTGCACGCGTTTCGCCAGGACGCCGTCAAGCAGCGTTACCGCGACTGGGACGAGCTGATGGATTATTGCCGGTATTCGGCCGCACCGGTCGGACGCCAGTTGCTCGATCTTCATGGCGAGGCGCGCGCGACCTGGCCCGCCGCCGATGCTCTGTGCGCGGCGTTGCAGGTTCTGAACCATTTGCAGGATTGCGGCGAGGATTACCGCCGGCTGGATCGCGTCTACCTGCCGCTCGCCGATCTTGCCGCCGCCGGCACCGGGATCGAGGCGCTTGCCGCAGCGGTCGTCAGCCCGGCGCTGCGGCGGGCTCTCGATGTCCTGCTCGACCGCACCGCCGCGTTGGTGGAGCTGGCTCGAGACCTGCCGCCCGGGGTTGCGGCCCGGGGTTTGCGCCGCGAATGCGCGGTGATTGTCGAACTGGCGGCGCGCCTGCTGCTGCGTCTGCGTCACGGCGACCCGCTCGCCGCCCGGGTCGGGCTCGGCACGCGCGACTTTCTTGCCGCCTTCGCCAAAGGCCTGACCGCGGGGGCGCGATGATGAGCGTCGCCACCCTCGCCGCCACCGAGACGTCGGCCGATAACGCGCTGCTGCGGCAAACCATCCGCGCCCGGGTCGCGGCCGCGGGAACCTCGTTCTATTGGGCCATGCGATTGCTGCCGCAAGACCGGCGCGACGCGATGTTCGCGGTCTACGCGTGGTGCCGCGAAGTCGACGACATCGCCGATGGCGATCGGCCGGTGGCGTCCAAGCTTGCCGCACTTGCCAAGTGGCGCGACGAGATCGCCCACCTCTATGCCGGCCGCCCACGCGAACTGGTCGCCCGCGCGCTGGCCGCGCCGACGCGGCGTTACGGGCTGCGTCGCCAGGATTTCATCGACGTCATCGACGGCATGGAGATGGATGCACGCGAGCAGATGCGGGCTCCCGATCTTGCCACTCTCGACCTCTATTGCGCGCGTGTCGCCAGCGCCGTCGGTCACCTTTCGGTCCATATTTTCGGCGATCCGGGGCCGGCCGCCCACCGCGTCGCCGACGAGCTCGGGCGCGCGCTTCAGCTGACCAACATCCTGCGCGATCTCGCCGAAGATGCCGAGCGCGGCCGGCTCTATCTGCCGCGCGATTTGTTGGAGGCCTATGGCGTTTACACCGACGAACCGGCCGCGTTGTTGCGCGACCCGGCGCTGCCCGCGATCTGCGGCGCCCTCGCAGCGATCGCGGAGCGTCATTTCGTCGAGGCTGAACAACATATGGCGCTTTGCCGGCGGCGAGCGATGCGGCCGGCCGCGGCTATGGCTGCGGTTTATCGCGCGATGTTGCGGGAATTGCAGCGCAGTGGCTGGTGTGACCCGACCCGGCAGCCCAGTCTGTCGCGACCGGTCAAGTTCTGGTTGGCCTTGCGCCACGGCCTCCTATGACCGCTCGCGCGGGCTCCGGCAAGGTGCATGTGGTCGGCGGCGGCCTGGCCGGTCTCGCCGCTGCCGTCGCCCTGATGCAAGCCGGCCGACCGGTCCGTCTCTACGAGGCAAGCGCGCATGCCGGCGGCCGCTGCCGCTCCTATTTCGACGCCGGGCTCGGCTGCCGGCTCGATAACGGCAATCACCTGTTGTTGTCGGGCAACAAGCGGGCGCTGGCCTATCTCGAGGCGATCGGCGCGAGGCACACCCTCGAGGACGCGCGACAAGCGGCATTCCCGTTTTTCGATGCCCTCAGCCGACAGCGGTGGGTCTTGCGGCCCAATCGCGGACGGCTTCCGTGGTGGATTTTGCACCCGTCGCGACGGGTGCCCGGAACCCGACCCGCCGATTATCTCGAAGCGCTGGCTTTGCGCAAGGCGGCCCCGACCGCGAGGGTGGCCGAGGTTCTCGACCGAACCCGGCCGCTATTTGCGCGATTGTGGATGCCGCTCGCAGTGGCGGCCCTGAATACCGGCGTCGAGGAGGCTTCGGCGCAGCTGTTTTGGCGGGTGCTCGCCGAGACTTTGGGGCGCGGCGGCGACGCCTGCCGCCCGCTCATGCCGCGCGACGGGTTGTCTGAGACCTTTGTCGACCCCGCCCTTGACGCGTTGCGCCGCGGCGGCGCCGCGGTTTTTTTTGGGGCGCGCCTACGCGGCCTGGATTTTGCCGACGAAGACGTGCGTGGCCTGCGGTTCGATACCGGCGCGGTCGATCTGGCCGCGGGCGAGCAGGTGATACTGGCGACGCCGGCTCTGGTTGCCGCCCGGCTTCTGCCAGGGCTTACCGTGCCCGATCGTTACGCCCCGATTGTCAATGCCCATTTCCGCTACAGCATAGCGGCGCCGGCGCCG
>JAJPIH010000146.1 GCA_021324875.1 Alphaproteobacteria bacterium | reverse complement strand
TCCCCGGGGGTGTTCTTCGGAACCCTGCTCGGCGTCGTGGCCGTCGGCGCGTTTGTGCCGGTCGTATTCGGCAAGGAGACCGTCGGGCAGCTTGAAAGCTTCAACGAAGCCGCGCGCGAGTTCGCCTGAACGGGACCGGTCGGTCGTCGCCGCTCAGAGGGCGATCCGTCGCCAACCGAATACGAGAACCGGTAGCGCCGCCAGCTGCAACAGCAGCGAGACCGCGACCAAAGCCGGCAAGCTCACCGTGTAAAGCACCCCGAGCGCGACGCTGCCCAGAAGCCAGGCGGCGCCGCGCAACGCGTCGAACAGGCCATAGGCCGTGGCGCGCCGATCGCGCGGGATGTCGGCTCCGAGCAGCGCCTGAAACAGCGTGTCCTGAACCGCCGTGCCCACTCCCCACAGCGCGGCGCCGCCAACCGCGCCCGCGACACCGGCGAGAAACACCAGCGGCGTCGCGGCGGCGGCGAGCACGATTCCGGCGATCAGCACGGCGTGGCCGAAGCGATCCAACAGCCGCCCCAGCAACAGCGCGGCCGTCCCCTCTGTCGCCATCGCCAGCGCGTAAAGCATCGGGATCGCAGACGCGCTCACCACCGCCGCCTTTCCGAGGTAGAACGCGATCAGCGCGAAATCGACAAACCCGGCCCCGACCAGTGCCGCCGCGATTGTGTAGAGGCGGAAATTGCGGCCAAAGCCCGACCACACACCGGGCTCGACGCCGGGGATGGCGAGTTCAAGGCCGCGAGGGTCCGGATAGAGCAGCCGCGCCGCGGCCAGTACCGTCAGCGAGGCCAGCGCCGGCGCCAGCAGGATGGCAAAGCTCAGCCGATAATTGGCGCTTGTCGCCACCACCGCCGCCACCAGCAGCGGGCCGGCCATGCCGCCGGTCTGGTCGAGCGCGGTGTGCAGACCGAAGCCCCAGCCGGCGCCGGTCCGGGTCGCGGCATGGGACAACATGGCGCTACGAATGGGCGCGCGGATCGCCCGCCCGACCCGCTCGGCGACCAGCAGCACCATGGCCGCCGGCCATGACGCGGCGAGCGCCAGCAGCGGCACCGCCAACAGATTGACGATGTAGCCGCCGGCCATTATCGGCCAGTATCGGCCATGGCGATCGGCGGCGCGGCCCGACAGGTAACGCACGCCGTAGCCGAGAAACTCGCCAAGCCCGGCGACGACGCTGACAACCACCGCCGAAGCTCCAAGCGCGCCGAGAAACGGACCGGCGATGCTGCGGCCGCCCTCGTAGGTCATATCGGCAAACAGGCTGACGCAGCCGATCAGGACGATAAACACCACCGCCTTGCGCGTCGCTGCTGCGGACAGCGCAGGCTGTGGGGGTGAGCCGGTTGCGGCCACGTGCGCGCGTCGCCCGGTAATGACCGGGTTCGCCTCAGGCAGTCTTGGCGGCGGTCAAACCAAGCTCCGCCATCATCTGTTCGCGCATCACGAATTTCTGGACCTTGCCGGTAACGGTCATCGGAAAGGCATCGACGAACTTTACATATTTGGGGATCTTGTAATGCGCGATCCGACCCTCGCAGAACGCGCGGATCTCCGCCGCGGTCGCGGTCTCGCCGTCACGCAAGCGCACCCAGGCGCACAATTCCTCGCCATAACGCGGGTCGGGCACCCCGATCACCTGCACATCCTGGATTTTCGGGTGGCGGTAGAGGAACTCCTCGACCTCTCGCGGATAGACATTTTCGCCGCCGCGGATCACCATGTCCTTGATCCGGCCGACGATATTGCAATAGCCCTCGTCGTCGATCGTCGCCAGGTCGCCGGTTTTCATCCACCGCGCCGGGTCGATCGCCTCGCGGGTCTTCTCCTCGTCGTCCCAGTAGCCCAACATCACGCAATAGCCGCGGGTCCACAGCTCGCCGGGCGTGCCGCGCGGAACGATGCGGCCTTCGGCATCGACAATCTTGACCTCGATATGCGGCTGTACCCGGCCGACCGTCGACACGCGGCGCTCGACCGGGTCGTCGGTCGACGACTGGAAACTGACCGGGCTGGTTTCGGTCATGCCGTAAGCGATCGTGATCTCGTTGAGATGCATGCGCTCGATCGCGCGTTTCATGACCTCGATCGGGCAGGGGCTGCCGGCCATGATCCCGGTGCGCAGCGACGACAGATCAAACCGGGCGAAATCGGGATGGTCCATTTCGGCGATGAACATCGTCGGTACGCCATGCAAAGCCGTGCAACGCTCGGCCGCGACCGTTTCCAGCGTCGCCAGCGGGTCAAAGCCCTCGCTCGGATAGACCATTGTACTGCCATGCGTCAGGCAGGCGAGGTTGCCCAGCACCATGCCGAAGCAATGGTAGAGCGGCACGGGAATGCACAAACGGTCGGCCGGGCCAAGGCGCATCGCCTCGCCGACGAAGAAGCCATTGTTCAGAATGTTGTGGTGGGTCAGCGTCGCCCCCTTGGGAAAGCCGGTCGTGCCCGAGGTGAATTGGATATTGATCGGGTCGTCAAACTGCAGTTCGGCGGCGAGACCGGAAAGACGCTGCCGTGCCGCGCCGTCGCCGCGGGCGGAGACTTCGGCAAAGCGGAGCGCGCCGGGCAGGCGCTCGTCGCCGATCGTGATGACCAGGCGCAGCTGCGGCAGATGCGCGGCGTGCAAGCGGCCGGCGGTCGCCGTGGCCAATTCCGGCGCCAGCTCCGACAGCATCGCGAAATAGTCGCTTGTCCGGAACCGGGCCGCAGTGATCAGCGCCTTGCAGCCGGATTTGTTGAGCGCGTATTCGAGCTCGCTGACCCGATAGGCGGGATTGATGTTGACCAGGATCAGCCCGGCCTTGGCGGTGGCGAATTGGGCAATGACCCATTCGGCGTTGTTGGGCGACCAGATGCCGATGCGGTCGCCGCGCGTCAATCCGAGGGCGAGCAGCCCGGCGGCAAACGCATCGACGCGCTCCTTGAGCTCGCGCCAGCTCCACCGGATCTGTTGATGGCGGACGACCAGCGCGTCGCGATCGTCAAAGCGCTCGGCCGTGCGGTCGAAATAGGCGCCGATTGTCGCCCCGATCAGCGGCGTTGCGTTGGCGCCGTGGACATAGCTCGGCAGCGGCATCCCCGTTCTCCCGATCCCCGTTTCTGCCAGGCGCCGGGCGGCCCACCCATGCGGTCGCGACAGGCGCGGCCGCGCCCGCGCAGAGCCCTGGTCGATCGCGCCATTATCAGGGTGCCGGTCGATCAACAAAAGCCGTTCGTCGGTCGGCGCCGCCAATGGTCTTGGCGGCG
>JAJPIH010000382.1 GCA_021324875.1 Alphaproteobacteria bacterium | reverse complement strand
GGTTCGAAGCCGAGCAAGTTGTTGTCACGGTTGCCGACCCGGCTGCATCACAACGCCTATGTCGTCAAGGATCACGAGGTCAATCGCCGGTTTTTCGAGGATCTGCTGGGCATCCCGCTGGTCGCGACCTGGTGCGAACGGAGCTACAGCCACGAACTCGGTCGAGAGGTCGATTTCTGCCATACTTTTTTCGGCATGGCGGATGGCGGCGCGCTGGCTTTTTTCCAATTTGCCGACCCCGAGCTCTATGCGCTGACCCAGGCCGAAAAGCCGGCCAAGGTCGGCCGCTACGACCACATCGCCTTCAAGGCCGAGCCGGAAACCTATGACGAACTGAAACGGCGGCTCGAGGCGGCGGGCGAACCCTACCGCGAGAGCAATCACGGCTATTGCAAGTCGATCTATGTCCAATCGCCCGACGGGCTGATCGTCGAATTCACCCAGGACCCCGAAGACGTGGCCGAGATCGACGCGCTGCGCCGCGCCGATGCGCACAGCGAATTGCGGCGCTGGCTGGCCGGCGACCGCCGCGTCAACAACGAACTGCGCGGCCGCCACATTTGAGTGGGGCAACGCCGCCGTGAGTGGGGCGACGCCGCCGTTAGTAGGGCGACGGCGCCGTGAGTAGGGCGACGGCGCCGCCACCGCAATCCAAAGGGGAGGACCGCGATGCCCGATACGCTTGATCAACGACCGCCGGTCGCCGTTGGCCACGTCCGCCTCGGCGTCAGCGATGTCGCCGCCGCCGCGCAATGGCTCGAAACCGTGGGGCTGCGCCCGATCGTGACGCGCGAGGATCTCGCCGTGCTCGAACTGCGCGGCGGCACCCATGTCGTCGTCCGGGCGGCCGCGCCCCCGCCCGCGCCCGGCAGCGTCGCGCCGTTCGACCTGATGGTCGACGACATCGACGCCAGCCACCGTGACTACGCGGCCAAGGGGCTCAAACCGACCGAGATCCGCCGCGGCCGCATTCACGATGCGTTTGAACTGCCCGGTCCGGATGGCTGGGTGTTCACGGTCAATTCGTCGCACGCCAGCGGCCGCCCGGTCTGACCGCAATAAGCGGGCAAAGCCGGCCATAGGCGGCAGACGCGGCTTTTTAGAGGCGAGGGGCGGCCGCGGCGGGGCCGGTTCCGGCCTGGGTCGCGGCGGCGACAGGTGTCGCGCCGGCCGGCGTGATGGCGCCGCACCGGGCTAGGTTCGCGCGGTCCATGCGGATTGGCTGCGGGCGAAGGCCTCTTCCCAATTCTTGCCCTCGAACAAACGCCGCGGCCGCATGACCTCGGGATCGTAATCGTCGAGGCAGCGGGCGTTGACGCTGTAATTCTCGGGATCGGTGCGCGGATTGTAAAAGGCATGGATGCCGCAATGCCGGCAGAAGGTATGTTTCGCCGTGCCGGTATTGAAGGTATAGGTGGTCAGCGCGTCGGCGCCGCGCAGAATGTGCAACCGCTCGCGCGCGACCGGAAGGTGAAGAATGCCCTTTTTTGTGCAGATCGAGCAATTGCACTCGCCGATGGGCGTCTCTTCGAGGTCGACTTCGATCCGGAACCGCACCCGGCCGCAATGGCATCCGCCTTCATAGGTCTTGATCATCCTCTGCTCCCCGTCCGACCGCCGACGACATCTCAAATAGGCGAAAAAAGCCGCCAAACGAGATTTCTTCACCTGGCAACGAGCGGTTTCGACGTCGTGTGGGCGCGCGGTCCCATCCGCCGCGGGCTCGGCGCCTTCGACGCCCGGCTCGGTCAGCAATGACCCGCCGGATGCCGCCGGGAACGCCCGTCGCGGATGAGCCGTTGGCGATGCAGTGAACGGTTTGTCGCGTCCAGACCATGTAAGGAGTTCTACGATGCCGAACAAACTCATCGCGCTCGGCGCCGCTGCGGCGTTGACCGCGGGCCTGTCATCCGCGGCGATGGCGCAATATTATTGCGCGCCCGGCTATACCTATCATGCCGGGGTCTGCCAGCCGGTCACCCCGCTCGGCTACTCGAACCCGGTATCGGGTGCGGTCAGCGGTGAAGCGGCCGGGGCGCAGAGAGGTTATCAGACCGGCGGGCCGATCGGTGCCGTCGTCGGCGGCGCGCTCGGCACCGCCGGCGGCGTGATCACCGGCACCGGCAATATGCTTGCCGGGGCAGCGCCGCCGCCAAGCTGCGCGCCGGGCTATCACCTCTATCGAGGCTACTGCTACGCCAACCCCTAGGCGGGGCGTTGGCAGAGTTCGCGGGTCGGGCGGTCAGGCCGTCCCGACCGCTGCTGCCGGTGTCCGGCGCACCAACCGCAGCCGGTCGCGCTCGGGATCAATCAGCGCGGTGCCCATAAGACCGCCGGCCAGCATCACGACCCCGCAGATCAGAAAGCCGCGGTTGAAGCCGGCCAGCGGCGTCGCAGCGCTCTCGAGAACACTGCCCATCACATAGGGTGCGAGCAAGCCGGCGGTGGTGCTGACCGCGGTGCCGATCGCCAGCAGCGCGCCGCGCTGCACGACCGGGGTGATTTCGCCGACCACAGTCTGGCCGATGACATAAATCACCGAGGGCAAGGCGACCCCGATCGTCGTCAGCGCGATCTTCGCCGCCACCGACGGCACAAACGGGATCGCCGCCATCGCCGCACCGCCCAGGGCGACGCATGATCCGCCCAAAACCCCGCGCGCCAGGCGGCTCGATCGGCCACGGCCGAGAAGCTGTTGCGACAGCCAGCCGATGGCGACGACGAGGATCACGCTGGCCCCGGCCGGCAGCGCCCCCAGCAGACCGATCGCGCCTTGCGCGAGACCGAGGCCTTTGATCAGAAACGCTCCCTGCCACGACAATGTCTGCGACAACCCCCATTGCGCGCCAAAGGCCGCACACCACGAGGCGAGGATCGTCGGCGTCAACAGCAGCCGGTGATAGGGAATTCTGAACGCCGAAGACAGGCCCGCTCTGGCGCCGGGAGCCTCGGCGACGGCGTCGAGCGGGCCTTCTTTGCCGAGCATCAGCCAGACCGCCGACCAGGCGAGGCCGGCAAGACCGAGAACGCCAAACGCCCAATGCCAGGATGCGTGCACGATGACCCAGTTGAGGACCGGCAGGGCCACCATGATGCCGACACCCGCACCTTGCGCGACAACGGCCGTCGGCAATGTGCGCAACTCATTCGGAAAATATTTATACGCCGCGTGCAGCGCCACCGGATAGGCCGGCCCCTCACCCGCACCCAGTGCGATGCGACAGGCGGCGATGGTCGCAAAGCCGGCCGAGCCGAGCATCGGAAACTGGCTCAATGACCACACCAGCCCCATCGCCAGCAACGCCCAGCGGGTCGGCACATGGTTGACGATAAAGCCGGTGACGACGGCCGACAGCGAAAACAGCAGAAAAAAGCTCGATCCCAAAAGCCCTAACTGACGCGGACCGAGATGCAATTCGGTCATGATCGGCACCGCGGCGATGCCGATCACCGCCTTGTCGGCGAAATTGATCAGCATGAACAAAAACAACATGGCGATGATCAGCCAGGCACCGCGCGCCGGCCGGGTCGTTTCGGCCGGGATGTAAGACAACGGCTCGACGCGCATTGGAGTCTCGCTGTATGAATGGGTTCCGCAGGGTACCATATGGGTACGGTTAAGTACCATGGCAAGCGGTTCGACGATGCCCTCCATGACGATTTCAGCCGGCGATCTGCGGGCGGTCGTCCCGGCGCGCGAGCGGATCCTCGCCGCCGCGTTCGAGGCCTTTGCCGAGCAGGGTTTCGCGCGCACCAGTACGCTCGACATAGCGCGCCGGGCGCGGGTCTCCAAGCGCGATCTCTACGCGCATTTTCCCGACAAGCAGGCGCTTCTCACCGCGTGCATCGAGCGCCGCGCCGAGGCGATGCGGTTGCTGCCCGACCTGCCGCCGCCAACCAACCGGCAGATGCTCGCCGCCAGCCTCGCCGCCTTTGGACAAAACCTGATCCGCGAGATCATCGAACCCCGGGTGATCACCGCCTTCCGCCTGGCGATTGGCGAGGCGCAGCGCTTTCCCGAGCTGGCCCAAACGCTGGAGCGCGCCGGCCGCGAGGGGGCACGCCGCGCTCTCGTCAAACTCCTGACCAAGGCTCAGTCGCGCGAACTGCTCGGGCCCGGCGAGCCGCAGGATTTGGCGGCGCAATATTTCGGCCTGCTGTGGGAAGGCTTGCTGATCAGCCTGCTGCTCGGGGTTACCCCGCCCCCCGGACCGGACGAGATCGCGCGCCGGGCAAAAAAGGCCACCGATGCCTTTCTCCAGCTTCACCCCGAACCCGGGGCGGGCTGAAGGCGGTGTTTGGAGACCGCGGTGACGGCCGGGCCGGCCGCCCGCTCAATAAGGCTCGCGCACAAAGATGAATGTCGTGCCGGTCACGATCGGGGCGCTGGCGCCGACAAACGATACGTTGACATCCTTGACCTGGCGCGTGCCGGCGCGGTGGGCGGCCTGCAACGCGCCCTCGATAATGTGCCACAGCCCGTGGATGCGGCCGGTGCCAAGGCTGCCGCCAAAGGTATTGAGCGGCAATTCGCCGTCGAGTTCGATGCGCCCGTCCTGGATAAAGTCGAGGGCCGTACCTTCCGCACAAAAGCCGTAGGATTCGAGCCCATAAAGCACCGAGGCGGAAAAGCCGTCATAGATCTGCGCGACATCGACGTCCTTTGGCCCAAATCCCGAGCGCTCCCAGGTCAGTTTCGCCGAGCTGCGCCCGCCCTCCATATAATCGGCGAGGCTGCCGATCCGGCCGGCGACCTCGAATTTAAGCCGCTGGCCATAACCGGCGAGATAGGCCGGCCTTGGCTTCAGGTCGCGGGCCCGCTCGGCGGTGGTCAGCACCAGCGCCACCGCGCCCTGCACCGGGATGTCGCAATCGAACAGGCAAAACGGATAGGCGACCCAGCGCGAATTCAGATAATCCTCGCGCGACAGCGGCGTGCCATAGAAATAGGCGTGCGGATTGTGCTGGGCGTGGCGGCGCTGGGTCACCGCCAAAGTCGCCATCTTCTCGCGGTTCTGGTTGTGGCGTTCGAGATAGCGAGTATAGGCAACCGCCATCCCCTGGCCCGGTCCGCCAAAGCCGTAGGGCGCGGTGAACTGGGCCGCACCTGCCGCATATTGCCCGGGGAGGTTCTGATAGGTGCCGCGCGGGTTGTGCATCGCCCGCCACACGACCGCGTAATTGCACACGCCGGCGAGCAGCGCATTGACCGCCTGCTGGAAGGCGCCGCCGATATTGACCGTGCCGACCTGGATATGCCATGCGAGGTTTGGCAGTTTCAGCATCGCCATCATGCAATTGACCGACACCACCGAGATCCCGTCGATCTCGGCATGGCCGGTGGCGGGCAGTTCGGGATAGGTGGCCAGGCCGTCGATATCGCTGATCTCGAGGCCGGAATCGGCGACCGCCTCGTTGACGGCGGCGAGCGCATGGGCGGCGAGCGGGATCTCGGCGGAGCGCGAGACCTTTGAAAAACCCACACCGCTGACCGCGACCTTGCACCGGTTCTCCCACATTGGCCTTCTCCACTCACGCCGCCGGCGTTTCGATCAGCGGATTTGGCTTCACGCGCCCGATCGGCGACAATTGAGTCTCACCCCGCTTATACCGATTGTCGCTGTCACGGGAGGCAAAAACATGAGGAAGGGCGGATTGTCGCTAATTGCGGTTGGGATGGCCGTGTTGGCGGCGGGGCCCGGATCGGCCCAACCGGACCAAAGTCCGACCAGCGCCGGACCGGCTTCCGCTATCGCGAGCGAGGCCGAGAACGCAGTCTCGCAACCGGCCGCCGGATGCCCGCCGCTTTTTGACCAGCGCTTCCCCGCGAGCGGACAGACAACCGCCTATGTGACCGGCGATGACGGGGACATCAGGGCCGGGGCCCGGCTGCGCTACCGGGACAATGGTGACGGTACGATAACCGACCGCAACACCAAGCTGATGTGGGAGAAGAAAGACCAGTCTGCCGACGGCCTCCACAACTGGAACAGCACCTATCCGTGGCAAGGGACGTGCTCAAACAACCCCGGTCGGGTCTGCGGCAGTAACGCCGATTGCGAGACCGGGGGCGCGTGCACCCCGGCCAAAGCCCGGTATACGATCTTCCAGTGGGTCGCCCAGCTCAACACCCGGCCTTGCTTTGCCGATCACTGCGATTGGCGGATCCCCAATGTCAGGGAGCTACAAAGCATCGTCGATTATGAGACCTACCTGCCGCCGGTGGATGCGGTCTTCAACAACCATTGCACGGCCGGCTGCACCGTCGATGGCGCCAACCACACCGCGCAATGCAGTTGCACCCAGTCGGCCGGCTCGGCACAAGGCTATTACTGGTCGAGTTCGAGCTACGCCCCCAGCCCGCTGGTTTCACCCCCGGGATCGATGCTGGCCTGGGGCGTGCTGTTCGGCGACGGCGACGTGCTCAGCGCCGGCAAAACCGATCACGATTATGTCCGCGCCGTGCGCTGCGGATTGGTGAGCTCTGGCCGGCGCTGAGGCGCGGCGGCACCCGGTCCGAAGGCGCTGGCGAGGCGGCGGGTTTCATCGCGCCGAGCCGCCCCATCCGGCTACGCCTTGATCTGCGCCGCGCTTCAGCCGGCCCGCACCAGCCGAAATTGCGGCAGGGTGATGTCGTCATTCAATTTTTCGAAAACCACCTCGACCCGGCGGCCGACTTTGGCCTCGGTGTATTCGGCGTCGAGCAGGTTGCCGGCGAGCAACGCCCCCGGCGCCTCGTCAAGCTCGACAATGATGCTGGCGTAGGGAACCGCCGGGGCAAAGCGCTTGTCGCCGGTATGGTACATTATCGTATAGGCGTAGATTGTGCCCTGCCCGCGCACCGGCTCGAATTTGAGATCGGTCGACACGCACTCGACACAGGTCGCGTAAGGCGGATGCTGGAAATGGCCGCAATTCTGGCAGCGCTGCAATTCCAGCACCCCGCGTTTGGCCGCCTCCCAGAATGGCCGGGTCCATTCGTTTGGGACCGGGATCGGCCGGACGACCTGGCTCCAGTCGCTCATCAGGAAGCGAGCCTGCGCAAGAACTGGGTGCGTTGGGTCGCCGCGGCCATCAGGAACGAGGCGTCCTGGCCGCCCAGCACAAACCGCGAGCCCATCTCGATATAGCGCCGCGCCAGCACCTCGTCGTAAACGCCGCCCATCCCCGGATGCTTGCCGTGTTTGTTGGCGGCGGCGATCATCGTGCGGTAGGCTTCGACCACCCGCTCGTTGCCGAAATCGCCGTGGATGCCCATCTCGGCGCAGAGATCGTTGGTGCCCATCAGCAACACGTCGATCCCCGGGACCGCGGCGATCTCGTCGGCATTCGCGATCGCCTTGGGCGTCTCCAACATGACCACGGTCAGGTTGGCGGCATTGAGGGCGGCGGCTGCCTCCGACGAAGTGGCGCCGCGCAGCCCGTAATGCGGGCCGAACCCGCCCATCGAACGGTGGCCCAACGGCGGGTATTTCAACCGGTCGACGACTTCGCGCGCTTCGGCAGCGGTGTCGACATGCGGCACAACAATCCCCAGCACGCCGTTGTCGAGCGCGCGGGTGGCGATCGCGTATTCGCCGTTCGGCACGCGCGCGACCGGGGTGATGCCGGCATCGAGGGCCGCCACCGCAATCTGGGCGCAGGCCTCGAGCGACATGACCCCGTGCTCCATGTCAAGAAACAGCCAATCGAAACCGGCCACCGCCATCGCCTTGGCGATCTCGACGCTGCGCGTGAGGCGGATGCCGACACCCAATGACAGCTGGCCGGCTTCGAGCTTCTCGCGGGCGACATTGCGAACGGTAGCGGCTGGCATGGCGGTCTCCTTCATCCCGTATCGTCGATCTCGGCGTCGGCTTCCTGGCGCAGCCAGTCGCGGAACGCCGCGACCTTGGGCCGTTCGAGGGCGCCCGGGGCGGTCACGACGTAAAAGGCGAAGAGGTCCGGCAGCGCCAACGAGAAGAGCCGCACCAGGCGCCCGGCGGCGAGGTCGGCCGCGGC
>JAJPIH010000456.1 GCA_021324875.1 Alphaproteobacteria bacterium | reverse complement strand
GCGACATCGAACGGGCGCAGGCTGCGCAGATCAATGACCTCGGCCGAGATGCCGGCCTTGTCGAGCTCTTCGGCCGCCTGCAAGGCGAGCTTCACCATGCGCGAAAACGCGGTGATCGTGACGTGCTCGCCGGCTTTGGCAATCCGCGCTCGGCCGATCGGGACCAGAAACTCCGGGTCGTCGGGGACCGCAAAGCTTTCGCCATAGACAAGCTCGTGTTCGAGAAACACGACCGGGTTCGGATCGCGGATTGCCGCCTTGAGCAATCCCTTGTGGTCGGCGCCGGTATAGGGGGCGACGACTTTGAGCCCCGGGCAATGCGCATACCAGCTGGCATAGCACTGCGAATGCTGGGCGGCGACCCGGGCGGCAATGCCGTTGGGGCCGCGGAACACGATCGGGCAGCTCATCTGCCCGCCCGACATGTAGTGGGTCTTCGAGGCCGAATTGATGATCTGGTCGATCGCCTGCATCGCGAAGTTGAAGGTCATGAACTCGACAATCGGCCGCAATCCGGCAAAGCCCGCGCCCACGCCGAGGCCGGTGAAACCCTGCTCGGTAATCGGCGTGTCGATAACCCGGCGCGCCCCGAACTCCTCGAGCAAGCCCTGGCTGACCTTGTAGGCGCCCTGGTATTCGGCGACCTCCTCGCCGATCAGAAACACGCTTTCGTCGCGCCGCATCTCCTCGGCCATCGCGTCGCGCAGCGCCTCGCGCACCGTCATGGTGCGGGTCGGGCCCTGATATTCGCTCTCCGCCGGGGGGCGGGGGCCGGCCGCCGCGGCGGGGCCGGGGCGGGCTGCACCGGGCGCGCCCGGGGTGCTTCCGGCGCCGGCTGCTGGTGGCCATTGGCAGCCGGCGCAGTGTCGGGCAGCGCCACCTCCTCGCCATCGCCGGCGATCACCGCGATCGGCGTATTGACCGCGACATGGTCGGTGCCTTCCGGGATCACGATTTTGGCGAGCACGCCCTCATCGACCGCTTCGACCTCCATGGTCGCCTTGTCGGTTTCGATTTCGGCCAGCACATCGCCGGAATGGACCGGGTCGCCTTCGCTTTTGAGCCAGCGCGCGATCTTGCCCTCGGTCATCGTCGGCGACAGCGCCGGCATCAGCACTTGGGTCACCATGGCCTATCGCACTCTCCCGTCGGCGCCCGGGGGCGCCCCTCGGCCCGGTCGATAAAACGCCTCGCCGCTCAAGCGTCGATCAAAACGTCGGTCCACAATTCGGACGGATCGGGTTCCGGGCTGTCCTGGGCGAATTGCGCCGCTTCGGCAACGATTTTGCGGACCTCCGCCTCGATCCCTTTCAGCACCGCCTCGTCGGTGCCGCCGGCGATCAGGCGGCGGCGCGCCTGCTCGATCGGATCATGCTCGGTGCGCACCCGTTCGACCTCCTCGCGCGTGCGATATTTGGCCGGGTCCGACATCGAATGGCCGCGATAGCGATAGGTCAGCATTTCCAGGATCAGCGGCCCTTGGCCGGAGCGCACATGCTCGGCGGCGGCGAGCCCCGCTTCATGGACGGCCAGCACATTCATGCCGTCGACTTGCTCGCCGGGGATGCCATGGGCCATGCCGCGATGGAACAGATCGGTGCGGGCCGAGGCGCGGTCGATGGCCGTGCCCATGCCGTAGCGGTTGTTTTCGATGACATAGACGACCGGCAGCTTCCACAGCGCCGCCATGTTGAAGCTTTCGTAAACCTGCCCCTGATTGATCGCGCCGCCGCCGAGATAGGTCAGCGAAATCAGCCCATTGTCGCGATAGCGGTGGGCGAAGGCCAAGCCGGTGCCGATCGGCACCTGGGCGCCGACAATGCCGTGGCCGCCAAAAAAATTCTTTTCGCGGCTGAACATGTGCATCGAGCCGCCCTTGCCGAGCGAATAGCCGGTGCGCCGCCCGGTCAACTCGGCCATCACCCCCTTGGGATCCATGCCGCAGGCCAGCATGTGCCCGTGATCGCGGTACGAGGTGACCACCGTGTCGCCCTCTTTGAGCGCCGCCTGCATGCCCACAACAACCGCTTCCTGGCCGATGTAGAGGTGACAAAAACCGCCGATCAGCCCCATGCCGTACATCTGTCCGGCCCGCTCCTCGAACCGGAGGATCAGCAGCATGTCGCGGTAAAAACCAAGCAACTCCTTTGGCGATGCCTCGATTTCGGCGACGCCCGCCGGCCGGTTTTTGCGTGTAGCCGACATCTCACATCCTTCCGGCGTCCCGCCGGGATCAACCACAACCCAGCGGGAGGATGCCGGCAGATCGCCGCCTTTGCAACCCAGACCGCAACAGCCGATTGGCGTCAAAGCCGGGGCGGGCCGGGATTGGGTGACCGAGAGCCGGCGCTAATGGCTCGGCGTGTCACGCATGATCACCAGCTCGTTCGGCGCGACGAGATTGAGCGTCGCCCGGACACGCTCGTCGAGGAGGTCGGGATCAAGATGCTCGGGGCTCAATTCGGCCACCTTGCGCGCCAGGTCCTTATGTTCGGCCTCGAGCGCGGTAAGCCGCGTCTGTTGGTCCTGCAGCGCGTGGCTCAGCGCCCGCCAGGCAAGCAGACCGCGCTCGCCGATGACCAGGTTGTAGCCAAAATAGGCGGTCAGTGCGATCCCGACCGACGGCGCAATCAGGGCCTGCAGCCAGCGCCGAATTCTGCGCGACAAGCTCATCGCGCAACTCAACGAGTTGCATCGGCTCGGGTCAACCCCGGCGTTCTTTGGTCAAGAGCCGCGCCGGATCGCCGCGCTGCCGGCATAGACCGCCGATGGCCCCAGCTGTTCCTCGATTCGGATCAGCTGGTTGTATTTGGCCAGCCGGTCGCTGCGCGACAGCGACCCGGTCTTGATCTGCCCGGCATTGGTGGCGACCGCCAGGTCGGCGAGCGTAGTGTCTTC
>JAJPIH010000050.1 GCA_021324875.1 Alphaproteobacteria bacterium | reverse complement strand
ATTGCTGCGCGCATTGCATCAGGGCTTTGCCGCAAAGGGCGGGCGCTATCTCGGCAATACCACGGTGAGCGAGGTGACCGCCGCCCCGGCCGATTTCCGCGTCGCGATTGCCGGCGGCGAAATCGCCGCGGCAAAGGTCGTGCTTGCCGCCGGGCTCGGCAACGCCGCCCTGGCGCCGCGGTTTGGCCTCAGCGCGCCGGTCCGGCCGCAACGCGGCCAGATCCTGGTGACCGAACGCGCCGCGCCGGTGCTGCCGCTGCCGACCACGACCATCCGCCAGACCGAAGAGGGCACGATCATGCTCGGCGACAGCATGGAGGATGTCGGCTTTGACACCGGTCAGGCGCCGGCGGTGATGGCGGCGATCGCGCGGCGGGCGGCGGCAAGTCTTCCGTGGCTGGGCGGCTTGAACATTGTCCGCGGCTGGGCGGCGCTGCGCGTCATCCCGCCGGACGGGCTGCCGATCTACGACCAATCGGAGCAGTTCCGCGGAGCGTTTGTCGCCAATTGCCATAGCGGCGTGACGCTCGCCGCCGCCCACGCCAACCGGCTGGCGCCAATGATCGCCGCCGGCGCCCTCGACGCCTCGCTCGCCCTGTTCTCGGGACGGCGGTTTGATGTTCCGGCCGCGGTTTGATGTTCCGACCACGGTCTGAGGCCGCCCCCGCCACCGTGACGGTCAGCGTCGAAGGCCGCAGGGTGCGGGTCGCGGCCGGCGCCTCGGCGGCGGCGGCGGTTCTGGCCGCCGGTCTCGACGACATCCGCGAAACCGCGACAGGAAGCCGCCGCGCGCCCTATTGCATGATCGGCGTGTGCTGGGAATGCCTGGCCGAGATCGACGGTGTCCCCAGCCGGCAAAGCTGCATGGTCGAGGTCGCCGAGGGTATGACGATCCGCCGGCAGATCGGTCCGCGGCGCGTCGACGTCGCGCCAATCCGCCGATGAGAGCGGCCGAATTCGCCGTAATCGGCGCCGGGCCCGCGGGCATGGCGGCCGCAATCCGCGCCGCCGAGCTCGGTCTCGACACGATCCTGATCGACGATCAGCGAGCGCCCGGCGGGCAGATCTATCGGGCGGTCGAACGCGCCGGCGCCGACAGCCCGCTCGGGCCGGACTATCTTGCCGGCCGCGAGTTGGTGGCGGCGCTGCGCGCGAGTGCCGTCGAATACCGGCCGGCAACCAGCCTGTGGCACCTCGACCCCGAAGGCCGGCTGTTTCTCGCCGCCGGCGAGCGCTGCGAGGTGGTATCGGCACGGCGGGTATTGCTCGCCACCGGGGCGATCGAGCGGCCGGTTCCGATACCGGGCTGGACGCTGCCCGGGGTGATGACCGTCGGGGCGGCGCAAACCCTGCTCAAGACCGCCGATCTGGTGCCCACCGGCCGTGTCGTGCTGGCCGGACAGGGACCGCTGCTCTATCTCGCCGCATCCCAGCTGGTTCGCGCCGCCGCCCCGCCGGGCTTGATCCTCGACACCACCGCACCGGCGGATTATCGGCGCTGCCTCTCCGCGTTGCGCCGCGGCCGGCCGCGGCCACGGATGCTGCTCGCCGGGCTGGCGGCGATCGCCGCGATCAAGCGCGCCGGGATCCAGGTGCGCCACGGCGTGCGCGGTCTGCGCGCGCTCGGCGCCGGCGCTCTCGAGCGGGTCGCCTGGGAGGGCGGCGAGACCGGCGCCGATCACCTGTTTGTCCATCAGGGCTTGATCCCAAACCTGCAGATCAGTCTGGCACTGCAGTTGCGCCACGAATGGAATGACGACCAGTTATGCTGGCAGCTGGTGCTCGACCCTTGGGGCCAGACGAGCCTGCCCGGCATTGCCGTTGCCGGCGATGGCGGCCGGATTCTCGGCGCCGCCGCGGCGCGGCTGTCGGGCGAATTGGCGGCGCTCGATGCGGCGATGATGCTCGGCCGCATCACCGGGCCCGATCGCGACCGGCAGGCCGAGCCGATCCGCGCCGCGCTGGGCCGCGAGCAGGCTCTGCGCGGTTTTCTCGACCGGCTTTATCGCCCGGCGCCTGCCATTCTCGCCCCGGCCGAAGACGACACGATCGTCTGCCGCTGTGAAAATGTCTCGGCCGGAGCGATACGCCGCGCGGTGCGGCAAGGCGCGCCCGGCCCGAACCAGGTCAAGGCGTTCACCCGCTGCGGGATGGGGCCGTGCCAGGGCCGCATCTGCGCCGGCGTGGTTGCCGCGCTGATCGCCGAAAGTCTCGGGCGGTCGCCGGGGCAAATCGAACTCTGGCGGCCGCGCGCCCCCTATAAGCCGATCACGGTCGCCGCGCTGGCCAATCTCGCCGTTGCCGAGTAATCGCCGCGGCCCGGCGGCGTAACCGAATTTTAGCGCCAAGCGTTCGATCATCGCGAACCACGCGAGCATGGCTGTCGGCCGAGTGGCGACCACAAACGACATGTCCGACTTCTATTTTGGCGGTGGCGTGTCCCGGTTTGGCGGTGGCGTGTCCCGATTTGGCGATGGCGTGTCCCGATCGGCCGCCGCGCCCAACATGGCCCGTCTTCCGCCGCCGCGATGCGGCTGGCGGCCGCTTTTGTTTTGGCGGCGCGGAATGTGATGCCGCGCTTGTTGAGCCTCGGCTTGCGGGCGTTGCACGCCGTCCGCTGCGGCGCGCGCGGCGGAGTGCGACGGCCGCCGCAGATCGAATTGTTGCAGAACACGCTCGACGCCATCGGCGAAGGCCTCAGCGTCTTCGACCCGCAGGGGCGGCTGGCCGCGCACAATCTGCGGTTTTTTGAATTGCTGGTCTGCCGCATCTGCCGTCCGGTACGCCGCTCGGCGAGATCCTGCTGCTTCAGGCGCGCCGCGGCGATTTCGGAGACGTCGATCCGCAAGCCGAAAGCGCCCGCCGAGTGGCCCAGTTCTTTCGTGATGTGCCGGTCATCAAAGAGCGGTTGACCCTGACTGGCCGCACCCTGCAAATCCGCCGGCAGGCGACGCCGGATGGCTGGATCTTCTCGGTATATTCCGACATCACCGAGATCCGGGCCGCTGAGCGCAGACTGCTTGAGGCGCGCAGCCTGGCCGAAGCCGCCAACCGCTCGAAGAGCGAATTTCTTGCCAATATGAGCCATGAATTGCGTACCCCGCTCAACGCGATAATCGGTTTTACTGAAATTATATCCAAGGAACTGTTTGGTCCGGTCGGCAATGAAAAGTATCTCGAATACATCAAGGACGTTCACTCGAGCAGCCTTCATCTGTTGTCAATTATCAACGACGTGCTCGACATGTCGAAAATCGAGGCCGGCAAACTCGAATTGGCCAAACAGCTGGTTGTCTTGCAGCAGGTGATCGGCGACGCGGTCCGCATCGTGCGAGAGCGGGCTGCCAGTCGCGGCATCGACCTCGTTTTCGAAAGAGGCGACGAACCGGTGGTGGTCTGGGCCGATGAGCGGGCGGTGAAGCAGATCTTTTTGAATTTGCTGTCCAATGCGATCAAATTTTCGCACGAAAACGACAGCGTGCACATCCGGCTCGCCCTTGACACCGGCGGCGATGCCGCAATCGAGGTTGAAGACCATGGCATCGGCATGGACCGGGAGGAGCTGGAGCGGGCTCTGCAACCTTTTGGCCAAGCCAAACCGGCGACCACCCGCCAATATGGCGGCACCGGTCTCGGCTTACCGATCACCAAGGGCTTGGTCGAGGCGCATGGCGGCACGCTATCGGTGTCGAGCCGCCTTGGCGAGGGTACGACGGTGCGCATCGTGCTGCCGATCCACCCGCCGCTCGAGCCGGCCGCTGGCGCCGCTTCGCTGGCGATCGGGAGCAGCCTGGCCTAGCCCGACGGCCGCGGTCACCGCCGCGGCGCCGCCTCCTCTCATGCTTTGCCGCAGCGCTCGCGCTCTGCCGAACCGGCGGGCGCGCGCGGCCTTATTCGGAACAGCAGCACGCTCGGGATCATCGCCACGGTGAGCAGCGCCAAGAGCCGGAAGCAATCGGCATAGGCGGCAAGCACCGCTGTCGCCGACTGGATCGCCCTGCCGATGCCGACCAGATTTGGCGCCGTCTCGGCAACGCGGGCCAGAATTCGCAGCTGCAGAAAGGCGGTCATCACCGCCACGCCGGTGGCGCAGCCCAGCTGCCGGGCGAGGTTGTAGATACCCGAACCGTCGGTCCGCAGCTCGGCGGCGAGAGTTGAGAAGGCCATCGTACTGAGCGGCGTAAACAACAATCCGACACCGATTCCCTGGCCGGCGCTGGTCGCCGCCAGCCACAACGGCACGCCGGGCGACGCCGGCAGATGGGCCATCAGCGCCAGCGCAAAACCGGTGATGACGAGGCCGAGGCTCAACAGCACGCGGTGATCGACGCGGTCAATCAGGTGACGAACCGCGAGCATCATCGCCATCGTGCCCAGTCCGCGCGGGGCGATGACCAGACCGGCGCGGGTGGCGGTCCAGGCCAACGGGCCTTCGACCAGCGCCGGAATGAACACGATGGTCGTAAACAGGCTCGCGCCAACCAGAAAATTGTAGATTGACGCCAGCGTAAAGTTCAGGTCGCGGTAGACTTCAAAGCCGAGCACCATGTCGCGCCGCCGCACGCCGCGCCGGGCGACAAGCAATCCGGCGACGGCGGCCGCGGCCAATGCGGCGACGGCCTCGGGCGCCGGCGGCCACAACCGCCCGATGCTGCGCTGCAAAGCGTATTGCAAGGCCGCCGTGGCGGTGGCCAACAGAGAGAGGGTCAACACATCGACCCGGCCATTGGCCGGCGCCGGGGCGGCGCGCGGCAGGGCGCGCAGACCGATGATCGCGACCGCGCCCAATGGCGCATTCAGCCCAAAAATCCATCGCCACGACGCGGCGTCGGTGATCGCGCCGCCGAGCAGCGGTCCGAGCATCGGCCCGGCCATGATCGTCGCCCCCCAGATCGCGAGCATCCGGCCATGCTGTTCGGGGGGGTAAAGATCGAGAATGATCGCTTGCGCGAGCGGCTGGATGATCCCTGCCGCCGCACCCTGAACCAGGCGGAAGATAATCAGCGTCGTGGACGTGTTGGCCAGCGCGCAGGACAGCGAAGCGGCGACAAACAGGCCGGCGGCCACGATGACCAGCCGCCGCGCGCCCCAACGCCGGCGCAGCCACGCCGTCAGAATGGCGCTGACCGCGGCGGCGCACAGATAACTCGTCATCGCCCACGAGCCGAGATCGATGCCGCCGCCAAAACTGCGCTCGAGTTGCGGCAGCGCGACATTGGCGATGGTCGCGTCGAAGGCCTGCATCGCGGTGGCGAGCAGCAAGGCGGCCGTGGCACGGCGTCGCGCCGGGATCGCGGCAAGCGGCGGATCGATCGTCATCGGCGCCGTGATGGTGTCGGGCCGGACCGCAGCACTGTTGCCGGTGACGAGGACCTACGCGACCGGGGCGAGGCCAGCGCAGCGCCGGGCCTCATCACCCGCGCCGCTGTCGACCTCGCCGGCCTCGGATATCCCGGGCGCCGGGCCCGCCGGTGGCCCGCGCCCTTACAGCCCCTTGTCCTTAACGCGGTGCGGTGAATTTGTCGGCTTCCCGGTTCGGTTCCGGCCGTTTATGCGCGGCTCGACCGTGGCGAGCATTTACCCGGCGAGCGTCAGAATAGCGTCCGGCGCTATGCTTCCAAACGGGCCGATGGGAGTTTGTTCAGACAGAAATAAGTATGGCGCCCCGCGTCTGGCTCTTAAACAAGCCAGTCGTCGATCATTCGGTCAGCCGCCAATAATTTTAAATTAGAGCTCCGTTTCGGTCGTCTGACCGGGAAACAGCGTCGCCCGGCTCCACTCCGACCAATCGCCGGGTACCGGATTGTTCGGGTCGCGGTCATGGCGCCAGCAGATGGTCTCGGCATGGGGTGCGACGACCCGATGCGTCTGGCCCTTGCCCATGGTGAAGTGCTGGGTCTCGACATAACCGTTGGACCGCTCGTCACAATCGCTGCTGCGCGTGATGATCGCTTCGACATTGACCCGGTCCCAGGTCGGGTTGTCGAGGATCAGCGTGGCGGATTGGTCCGAGCCGGACGAACAGCCGGCCATCAACAGCAAACCCACGATCAACGCCCGGCCGCGCATCTTCCCGCTCCTCCTGCTGGCGAAGGCGAGCGGGAAATTGCCGCCGCCTTGCGCGCTCGCGCAAGCGCCAATCGCCGGGGCCGGAATAAATGCCGGACGGTTCCGGTCTGCATCGCCGAACCCAACCAGAGGTGCGGAGATTGCAGCGATGAGCGATCGTCATCAATCGGCGTCGACAGGCGCGGTCCGGCTTGGCCGCCGCGGCCTGCTCAAATGCATGAGCTGGGCCGGTGCCGGGGTGGTCTGGAGCCTCGGCGGCGGTGTGCCGCGCATGCTCGGACCGCTCGGAACCGCGGCCGCACAGGCGGCGTCGACCGAACTAACCTTTGTCCAGATCAGCGACAGCCATATCGGTTTCCATCTGCCGCCTAATCCCGATCCCGCCGCCACCCTTGGCGAAGCGATCGCCAAGATCAAGGCGATGCCCCAACCTCCGGCTTTCCTCGTCCATACCGGCGATATCAGTCATTTGTCAAAAGCCGAGCAATGGGATCAGGCGGTCGAGGTGATCAAGGGCGCCGGCGAACAGGTCTATTACATTCCGGGCGAGCATGACGTCGCCGACGCTGGCAACGGTGCGGCCTACCTGCAGCGGTTCGGCAAGGATACGCAGGGCCGGGGCTGGTACAGCTTCGACGTCGGCGGGGTGCACTTTATCGCCCTGATCAATGTGTTCGATTTCCAGCCCGGGTTCAAATCGGCGGGGCTGGCAAAAATCGGCGACGAACAGCTCGAATGGCTCGAAAAGGATGTCGCCGGGCGTTCGGCCAGCACCCCGATCGTGGTCCTGGCGCATTTGCCGCTCTGGACGATCTACGAGCCATGGGGCTGGGGGACGGCTGATGCCGGCCGTGCGCTCGCCTATCTGCAGCGTTTCGCTTCGGTAACCGTGTTGAACGGCCACATCCACCAGGTCATTCAAAAGGTCGAGGGCAACGTCACTTTCCACACCGCCAACTCGACGGCGTTTCCGCAGCCGCGACCGGGGAGCGCGCCTGCGCCCGGCCCGATCAAAGAGATCCCGGCCGGCATGCTGGGCAAATATCTCGGGGTGCGCACGATCGGCTTCAGATCGGGCGCGGCGGCGCCGGCGTTGACCGACAGCGTTCTGCTCGGCTGAGGGCGGTGCGATGCGCGCCCGTTTCCCGCGGCCGCGGCGCCGCGAGCTGCTGACCGGCCTGGGCGCCGCGCTGATTGCGGGCGGTGCTCTGGCGCTGTTTGCCGCTTTACCCGGCCGCCCCGGGCAGACCGCGCATGCCGCGGCCAACCCGGCGGCGACGGTCGACATCCACAACTTCACCTTTGTCCCGGGCGACATGACGGTTGCCGCCGGCGCGACGGTGGTCTGGAAAAATGGCGATGACAGCCCGCATCGGATCGCCGCGGTGGGCGGCGGCTATGCCTCGCCGGCGCTCGACAGCGGCGACAGCTATTCCCACACCTTCGCGGCACCGGGTGTGTACCGCTACATCTGCTCCTTGCACCCGTATATGAGGGGCACGATCACCGTCAAACCGGCGACCGGGTCATAGGGGTCGCAGCAGCGATGCCCGCACCCCGCGCCGGCGCGACGCTTGGCGCCCGCGACGTGGTCGGCGCCTGGCTCGTCTGTCTCGCGGTGGCGGCCGCTTGCCTCGGTCTGCCCGCGCTGACCGCGATCTTGTAGCGGGGCGCCGGGCGGGCCGAGTCGGCCGGCGCGCTGCTCGGCGGTCGGCACGCGCACGGCCGCCTCCGGTGCGGAGCATTGATCGCCGCCGACGCCGCGGCTACGGTGCCGCTCGCCGCGCACCGCGCGGCGATGTCCTTCCGCGCCGGGAGATGCCCCAATGCCTGACGACGCCCGCAGACCCAGTTTCGACAAATCGCGCCTGCCGAGCCGGCATGTGACGGTCGGGCCGGAGCGGGCGCCGCACCGCGCGTTTCTCTATTCGATGGGATTGACGACCGAGCAGATCAATCAGCCGATCGTTGGCGTGGCGACGACCTGGAACGAGGCCGCGCCGTGCAACATCGCGCTGTCGCGGCAGGCGCAGGCGGCCAAAAAAGGGGTTGCCGCGGCCGGCGGGACACCGCGCGAATTCACCACGATCACCGTCACCGACGGCATCGCGATGGGCCATGAGGGGATGAAATCCTCGCTGGTCAGCCGCGAGGTCATCGCCGACTCGGTCGAGTTGACGATGCGCGGCCGTTGCTATGACGCGATCGTCGGTCTGGCCGGTTGCGACAAATCGCTGCCGGGGCTGATGATGGCGATGCTGCGCCTCAATGTGCCGGCGATTTTCATGTACGGCGGCTCGATCCTGCCTGGCCGCTTCAAGGGTCGCGACGTGACGATCGGCAATGTGTTCGAGGCGGTCGGCGAACACAATGTCGGCAAGCTCAGCGACGAGGAATTGCACGAGCTGGAATGCGTCGCCTGTCCGTCTTCGGGCTCGTGCGGCGGGCTGTTCACGGCCAATACGATGGCTTGCGTCTCTGAGGCGATCGGTCTGGCATTGCCGGGTTCGGCCGGGGCGCCGGCGCCTTATGATTCACGCGACGCCTACGCCGAGGCTTCGGGTCAGGCGGTCATGGAGCTGGTGCGGCGCAACCTCCGCCCGCGCGACATCGTGACCCGCCGGGCCATCGAGAACGCGGCGATGGTCGTCGCGGCGGCGGGCGGCTCGACCAACGCCGCCTTGCACATTCCGGCGATTGCCCACGAGGCCGGGATCGAGTTCTCGCTGCATGATTTTGGCGAGATCGCCCGGCGCACCCCCTATATCGCCAGCATGACGCCGGGCGGCAAATATGTGATGAAAGACCTGCATGATATCGGCGGCGTGCCGGTGATCATGCGGGCGCTGCTCGATGGCGGCTACCTGCACGGCGATTGCCTGACCGTGACCGGCAAAACCGTCGCCGAGAATTTGGCCAATGTGCGGGTCCCGAGCGGCCAGGACGTCGTGCGCCCGACCGCCAACCCGTTCGCCCCGACCGGCGGGCTGGTCGCGCTGAAGGGCAATTTGGCGCCGCAGGGCGCGATCGTGAAGGTCGCCGGCATGCAGCGGCTGCGCTTTGAGGGCACGGCTTTGTGCTTCGATTGCGAGGAGGATGCGTTCAAGGCGGTCGATCAGCGCCGCTACAAGGAAGGCGACGTGATCGTGATCCGCTATGAGGGGCCGCGCGGCGGGCCGGGGATGCGCGAGATGCTGTCGACAACGGCCGCGCT
>JAJPIH010000374.1 GCA_021324875.1 Alphaproteobacteria bacterium | reverse complement strand
GCGGCGTTGACGATGCAGCAGGGCGGCGGCATCGGCTACGATTTCTCGACCCTGCGGCCGCGCGGCGCGCCGGTCAAAGGTGTCGGGGCCGACGCCTCGGGGCCGCTGTCATTCATGGATGTGTGGGACGCGATGTGCCGCACGATCATGAGTGCCGGCTATCGCCGCGGCGCGATGATGGCGACGTTACGGTGCGACCACCCCGACATCGAGGCCTTTATCGAGGCCAAGCGCGAGCCCGGCCGGTTGCGCATGTTCAATTTGTCGGTGCTGGTCAGCGACGCGTTCATGCAAGCGGTCGCCGAAAACGCGCCCTGGGAATTGGTCTTCGCCGGCACGGTGGCCAAGGTCCTGCCGGCGCGCGAATTGTGGGACAAGATCATGCGCGCGACCTACGCCTATGCCGAACCGGGCGTGATCTTTATCGACCGCATCAACCGGCGCAACAATCTGTGGTATTGCGAGACGATCCAGGCGACCAATCCGTGCGGCGAGCAGCCGCTGCCGCCCTATGGCGCCTGTCTGTTGGGCTCGATCAACCTGGCCCGGCTGGTCACCGCACCGTTTACCGCGCAAGCCCGGCTCGATCTCGACCGGCTCAAGGCGCTGGTGCCCGATTGCGTGCGGATGATGGACAATGTCATCGACGTGTCGTCCTTTCCGCTTGCCGAGCAAAAGCACGAAGCGCAGAGCAAAAGGCGGATCGGGCTCGGCGTCACCGGGCTCGCCGATGCGCTGATCATGTGCGGGCTGCGCTATGGTTCGGCGGCGGCGGTGGCGGCGACCGAAGAGTGGCTCGCGGCGATCGAGAACGAGGCCTATCGCGCCTCCTGCGCCTTGGCGGCGGAAAAGGGCGCGTTTGCCCTGTTCGATCGCACGCGTTATCTCGCCGGCGAAACCGTCGCCGCACTTCCCGCCGACATCCGCGAAGCGATCGCCGCAAACGGCATCCGCAACGCGCTGTTGACCTCGATCGCGCCGACCGGGACGATCTCGCTGTTCGCCGAAAATGTGTCTTCCGGCATCGAGCCGGTGTTCAGCTTTCGCCACACCCGCCACGTGCTGATGCCGGACGGCTCGCGCCGCGAGGAGGAGGTCGAGGATTACGCGCACCGCCTGTTCCGCCGGCTGCGCGGCGAGACCGCACCGCTGCCCGATTATTTTGTCGATGCGCAAGAGCTGTCCCCCGAGGACCATCTGGTCATGCAGGCCGCGGCCCAGCGCCATATCGACGCCTCGATCTCGAAGACGATCAACCTGCCCGCCGAAATCCCGTTTGAGCGCTTCAAGGACGTCTATCTCGAAGCCTACCGCGCCGGGTGCAAAGGCTGCACCACCTACCGCCCGAACGAGGTGACCGGGGCCGTGCTTGCCGCTCGGCCGGAAGCGCCCGCCGCCGGCGAGGCGCAGACGCCGCCGCAACAGCGCGAACTGCCGCTGCCGCCGCCGGCGCCGGCCGCCGCCAAGCCCGCCGACATCTTCGAGGCGGGCGGGGGCATCTATATGACCCAGCCGCTGAGCCGGCCCGAAGCCCTGCCCGGCCGGACCTATAAATTGCGCTGGCCGGAAAGCGAGCACGCGCTCTACATCACGCTGAACGACATCGTCCAGGACGGAAGGCGGCGGCCGTTCGAGGTGTTCATCAACTCGAAAAACATGGAGCATTACGCCTGGACGGTGGCGCTGACGCGGATGATCAGTGCCGTCTTCCGCCGCGGCGGGGATGTGTCGTTTGTCGTCGAAGAAATGAAGGCGGTGTTCGATCCCCGCGGCGGCGCGTGGATGGACGGCAAATACGTGCCCTCGCTGTTGGCGGCGATTGGCGACGTGATCGAGCGCCATATGATCGAGATCGGCTTTCTGCCGCAGCGCGGCCTCGACCGCGCGGCGGCCGCCAGGATCGTCAATCTCGACCCGCCCGGGCGAGGCGGAACGGCGGCGGGCGGCGGCGTGGCGCGCCTGCGCCCGGCGCAATGCCCGAAATGCGGCGAGGCGGCGCTGATCCGCAGCGAGGGCTGCGACCAATGCACCAGTTGCGACTATTCGAAATGCGCCTAGGGGGAGCAACCAAACCGCGGTTCCCCTTTGCCTTGCGGTCGCGGCGGCGCGAGCGCCGGCCCGGGGGTCGTACAATGCATCACCAAGCGCCGTCGTCGACCGCGCTTGCGCACCGGCCCGACGGGATAGGCGCGGCAATGAAGAGGCGGATTTAACCCGCTAGCGGCCGGCCTCTAGCCTCGCGGCCGTCTTCCGTTCGGACTTCGTGTTTGCGGGTGGAACGCGGCGGCCGGCCCGACCCTGGCCATCATTCGGTGGGATGGCTGGCGCGACGCTCGCTTGCTACAGTGCAGCGGCCGGCGTGCGGGAACATAGAGTTCGGGACGCTTGCTGCGTGACACGGTGGGCGGATGGCGCGGCTTAGGGTCAGCATCGTTTTCGAATCCGGCGCGCGCATCGGCCCGGGCAAGGCCAAGCTCCTCGAAAGCATCCGCGATACCGGCTCGATCTCGGCTGCCGCGCGCGAGATGGGCATGTCCTACAAGCGCGCCTGGGTGCTGCTCGACAGCATCAATCGCACGTTCACCGAGCCGGTCGTGACCGCGGCGCCCGGCGGCGCCGGCGGCGGCGGTGCACGGTTGACCCCCTTCGGCGTCGAAGTGCTCGAACGTTACGCCCGGATCCTTGAGCGGGCCGCGAGCGAGGCAGCCCCCGAATTGGCGGCGCTGGCGCGGCGCGCCCGCCCGGACGCCGGGCCAAAGGTCTGATCTTTTCTCTATGGTCAAATTGCCATAGCGGTTATTCTCGCGCTATAGCATTTTTGCCATAGCGGGATCACCAAATGAGCAACCGAGCGACCGCGCCCGGGTCTGTCCGCAAGGCCACGGCTCGCGGACGCGGAGCAGCCGCCGCCTTTGGCGGCGGCGCTGTGATCGGCGCGCTCGGTGGCCTGATCGGCTTGGGCGGGGCGGAATTCCGGTTGCCGTTGCTGATCGGCGCGTTTCGGTTCGGGGCGTTGCAAGCGGTAATGCTCAACAAAGCGATGAGCCTGGTGGTTGTCGCCTCGGCCTTGCCCTTTCGCGCGGCGACGGTCCCCTTTGCCGCCGTCGCGGCGCATTGGACGATCATCGCCAACCTGCTCGCCGGCAGTCTGCTTGGCGCATGGCTCGGCGCCGGGTGGGCGACCCGGCTCGCCTCGCAGACGCTGTATCGCGTGATTGCCGCGCTGCTGCTGAGCATCGCCGCGATTCTGATGCTCGGTCACGACACCAAGCCGGCGTCGGACGCCTTGCTCGCCGGGCCGCCGCAGATGGTTGCCGGCATCGCCGCCGGTTTCGCCATCGGCGTTGTCGCCGCTCTGCTCGGCGTCGCCGGGGGCGAATTGCTGATCCCGACGCTGATGCTGCTGTTCGGGGTCGATGTCAAGCTCGCCGGCAGCCTGTCCCTTTGCGTAAGCCTGCCGACGATGCTGGTCGGCTTCTTTCGCTACAGCCGGGACGACCGCTTCACCGTGCTTGGCGAGAACCGCCGGTTCGTGCTGGTGATGGCCGCCGGCTCTATTGTCGGCGCCTTTATTGGCGGCCGGCTGCTCGGTTTTGTGGCGAACGCCGTGCTGCTTCCGCTGCTCGCCGTCATCCTCGTGCTGTCGGCGGTGAAGGTCTGGAGGCACCAATGAGGCGGCTTCGGCCGCAACTCCCGAACCGCGAATTCCGTTTCAGCCGCGATCATGCCCTCCGCCGGCGGAGGCTCGCGGCAAGAGGTGATCGCGACACCGCAGACCGAGGCTGCGCGCCGGGGCCGACCGTTTATCCGCTTGGCTCTTGCGCCGGGGCATCCGCAGCCGCCAGATAAGGCGGCAAGGACGGCCGGTCCGGCGCTGACCCGTGCGCCGGCGCGGTCGTCCATGACATCATCAGAGGCCGACCCCGATGAACGACGCCGCCCCTCCCCTGCCCGCCCCGCGCGATCCGAAACTGCGACATATGGCCGATGCATTGCGGGCGCTGGCGATGGACGCCGTCGAAAAGGCGAAGTCGGGGCATCCCGGCATGCCGATGGGCATGGCCGACATCGCCACGGTGCTATTCACGAAATATTTGCGTTACGACCCGAGCGCCCCCGACTGGCCCGACCGCGACCGCTTTGTGCTGTCGAACGGGCACGGCCCGATGCTGCTCTACGGTCTGTTATACCTGACCGGCTATCCCGACATGACGATGGCCGAGATCGAGCGCTTCCGCCAGCTCGGCTCGAAGACCGCCGGCCATCCCGAGCGCGGGCATGCCAGCGGCATCGAAACCACGACCGGCCCGTTGGGCCAGGGGCTCGCCAATGCGGTCGGCATGGCGCTGGCCGAGCGCATGCTGGCCGCCCAATTCGGCAGCGATGTGGTCGACCACTACACCTATGTGTTTTGCGGCGACGGCTGCCT
>JAJPIH010000241.1 GCA_021324875.1 Alphaproteobacteria bacterium | reverse complement strand
TCGAGAAGATCGCGTTCGAGCGAACCGGCATTGACCCCGATGCGCATCGAACAGCCATGGTCCTTAGCCGCCTTGATGACTTCGCGCACCCGCGCGGCCGAGCCGATGTTGCCGGGATTGATGCGCAGGCAGGCGGCACCGCTCTCGGCGGCCTCGATGGCGCGCTTGTAATGAAAATGGATGTCGGCGACGATCGGCACCGTGGCGTGGCGCACAATTTCCTTCAGCGCCAGGGCTGATTCCTGGTCGGGGCACGAGACCCGGACGATGTCGGCGCCGGCGCGTTCGAGCGCCTGCACTTGCGCGATCGTGGCTTTGACGTCGCTTGTCACGGTGTTGGTCATCGACTGCACTGTGATCGGGGCATCACCGCCGACCGGAACCTTGCCGACATAGATCTTGCGGCTCTTTCGGCGGTGAATGTCACGATAGGGCCTGACGCTCATCCTGTGGCCTCGATTGGGTGGCGCTGTTCGCGCATATAGGGCGTTTCGATCGCGCGCAAAAGGCGTTTCGCGCGGTCGCGGCGGATCAGTTGCGGGGCGGCGGCGAACCGGTGAGCGAGGCGGGGTCGAGCGCCACGGTGCGCACCGCCCCTGACGGGCCGAGGGTGGGCACCGGCTTGCCGTCCACTGTGACGTCGAGCCCGCCGGCATTGCCGGCGCGCATGGTCAGCCCCGGCAGGTTGGGCACGAAGTAGGTGTCGCCGGGTTTAAGCAAACCGCTGAACAGAACCTTGTGGTCCGGCGCGCGGACCTGTACCCAACTATCCTCTTTTGCCTTTAAGGCGATACGGGCGGTTTCGCTCGGCGCCCCGAGTACCCGCGCGCCGCCGACAGGTTGACCGGCAGCAAGATCACCAGCCGTCACCGCGGGCGGGGCGGCGGCGGCCGATCGGGTCTCGGTCGCGCTGGTTGTGGCCGGCGGCGATTGAGCGGTGTTGGCGGTCGACGGCTGAGCAGCGGCGGCTGCCGTGGTTGGCGACGATGCCGCCGCAATCCCGGTCGGTGCCGGAGCAGCGGGCGAAGACGAGCTCGCGGCCGGCAGCGGCGCTGTTACCTCCGCGGGCACAGCCGATCCGGACCCCGCCGCATCCGCCGGCGGCGGCGTGCGACCGGCGGTCGGCCCCGGTTGGGCTGTCGGCGCCGCGGTTGGCGTGCCGGTATCGGCGCGGGGGACGACAGGTCCGGCAGCTGCGCCTGTCGCTAGATCGGCGGTGCTGTCGGCCGCGGGCGCCGTTGAGCCGCGGGTCGCCTCCGGCGTCAGCCGCGACGGCGCCAATTCCTCGGGGACCAGGCTCACGCGGTTCGGGACGACTCGCGAGCTTGTTGAAAAATGGTACCAGAGCCCATAGCTGCACACCGCCAAGATCAGGCCGGCAACCAGCAGACTGCCGCTCGGGAGATTGCGCCGCTCGAGCGGGATCGGGAACGTCAAGTCAGGCTTGGTGGCGAACTCCGCGGTCTCGGCCTTGAACCGACGAACCAGTTCGGCGCTGTCCAGGCCGAGAAAATCGCTGTAAGAGCGAACAAACCCCAGAGCGTAGGCGCGTCCCGGTAATTCCTGCAGCCGGCCCTGTTCGATGGCCAGGAGATAATCGGGCTTGATCTTTAGCGCGGTCGAAACGTCCCGCAGTTCGAGGTGCAGCGATTGGCGTGTGCGCAACAATATTTCACCGACCGAAACCTTATCCGCCATAGGTGAGTCTTGCGGCACGGCTTCGACTTCCGCGAAGGAGGATCTGGTCCGCCGGAACAATGCCATCTTCGCCGCTCGCGACCGCTCTCAGGTTAACCAAAATCGGGTTTCCCGTCCAACCCCATGGGGAAGAAGTCGACGTGCGACAAACCGGCACGCCGCAACGACGACGAGCTATATCTCGACGAGATGATCGCGAGCGTAGGCCTCGAATCGCGATTTGAGCGAGTGATCGGGACGGGCGCTGATTTCGTCGACAAAGGCCGCTGCCGCGGCGACGTCGAGACTGCGCACCATCGCCCTGACCGGACCGATCGCGGCTCCGGCCATCGACAAGGTTCGAAAGCCCAGCGCGATCAAAACCATCGCTTCGAGTGGATTGCCCGCCATTTCGCCGCACATGCTCAACGGCACCGCGGCCGCCCCGGTTCCGGCTACGACCTCCCGCAACAATCTCAGCATCGGCGCCGACAGCGGATCGTAACGGTCGGCCAGCCGCGGATTGCCGCGGTCGCAGGCAAACAAAAATTGCAACAGATCATTGGTCCCGACCGACAGAAAATCGACCCGCTCGCACAGGCCACTGAGTTGCCACAACAAAGCCGGCACTTCGAGCATCACGCCGACCTTGACCGAGGCCGGCGGTTGGCGGCCTTCCTGTCGGGCGCGGGCAAGTTCCAGATCGAGCAAGGCGCGCGCGCGATCGAACTCGGCGAGCTCGGCGACCATCGGGAATTTGACGTAAAGCTGCCGGCCCGGGGCCGCTCTGATCAGCGCGCGCAACTGCTCGCGCAGCATCGCCGGGCGATCGAGCCCGATCCGGATGGCGCGCCAGCCCATTGCCGGGTTGTCCTCGGCCGAACGCGCCAGATACGGAAGCACCTTGTCGCCGCCAATGTCGAAGGTGCGAAAAATGACCGGCCGCGACCCCGCTTGCTCGAAAACGCGGCGATAGAAGTCGGTCTGCTCATCGACGGAGGGGAAAGTCTCGCGCACCATCAATGCCAATTCGGTGCGAAACAACCCCACACCCTCGGCTCCGGTCGCAGCCAGCTGGGCCATATCCATCAACAGCCCGGCGTTGAGCATCAGCTTGACTTCGATGCCGTCGCGACTCACGGCCGGTGCCGACCGCATGCGCTCAAAGGAGGCCCGTCGATGGCCGCGGGCCTCGATATTTGCCGTCACCGCCTGTCGAATATCTTCGCTCGGCCGGATCAGAACGCGGGCATGATCGCCGTCGACAATAACGGTGTCGCCGGGTTCGACGCGCTGGGTGACGTTTTCGACGCGGCCAACAACCGGAATGTCGAGCGCGCGCGCGATGATGGCGACATGGGCGGTGGGCGAGCCCTCTTCGAGCACCAAACCCGCGATACGCCGATGGGAGAAATCCATCAGTTCCGCCGGTCCCAGAATGCGGGCGACCAGGATGAATTCTCGCGGCAGCTCGAATTTGTCGAGAAGCCGGTCCGATAAATGACGTTGCAGCCGATTGGCGAGGTCCTCGAGATCAACCAGCCTTTCGCGCAGATACGGGTCGCTCGCCTGCATCATCCGGCGACTGGTCTCGTCGCGAACTTTTTGGACGGCGGCTTCGGCGGTCAGCCCGCTGCGGATCGCGTCGACGATGCGCGCCACCCAGCCGCGATCAGCGGCGAACATGCGATAGGCTTCGAGGATATCGCGGTGCTCGCCGGCGCCGAGCCCGCCGCCGGCCGCCACCAGCTCGTCGATCGCGTCACGCATTGCCGCCACCGCTCGGCGCAGGCGCTCGATTTCGGCGGTGACGTCCTCAGCGACGACCTGCTCGATCCGCGGTCGTGGCATATGCAGGACCGCGGGGCCGATTGCCAGGCCGGGGTTGAAACGAATCCCGACGAGACGCACCGGTAAGGTCCCGGTCATGCGGCTTTCGGCGATCTCCCGCGGGCTGATCAGATCACCGCCGGCGATCAGTTCGGCGATAATCATCGCGATCGTCTGCAGGATCTCGACCTCGTCGTCGTCATAATGGCGCGGCGTACGGTTCTGGACCGCCAGGACGCCCAGAACCCGCGCGCTGCGCAAAATCGGCACCCCCATCAGCGAATGGTAGATCTCTTCGCCGGTCTCCGGCCGATAGACAAATCCGGGATGAGACTGCGCGTCGGCGAGCGCCAAGGGTCGCGCGGTCGCGGCGATCAACCCGATCAATCCTTCGCCGACCCGCAGCCGGGTGCGATGCACAGCCTCGAGGCGCAGACCTTCGGTCGCAAACAATTCGAGCACTTCGCCCGCGCGCATCACGTAGACCGAACAGACCTCGGCCAGCATTTCGGCGGCGACGAGACGGACGATCCGTTCCAGCCGCTGCTGGGCCGTCCCCGAGCCGGCCATTGTGTCGCGCAGACGGCGCAGCAGACGGCGCGTACCGCTGACGACCCCGGGAGCTTCGCTCATTTTGCTGCGCTTCGCGCTAGCGACAGGTCATTCGCCATCGGGTTGGGCTCGTCACCGCGGCGATCGCGGGCAACCAGAACCGCAACCGCCTGGTCGATCAGTTCCTGAATGATCGCCGCGGCGCTCTGCTCGCGCGTAACAAAGCCAACGCTTTGGCCGGCCATCAACGAGCCGGTCTCGATATCGCCGTCGATGACCGCTCGGCGCAGCGCGCCGGCCCAGAAATGCTCGATCTCGAGCTGGGCCTCCTTGTGCGATACCTCACCCCGGGTGAAACGTCGGATGACGTCACGCTGGACAGCGAGAAATCGCTCGGTCGCCGGGTTGGCCAGGGCGCGGACCGGGATCACCGGGAAGCGCGGATCGAGCTGCAGTGACGGCACCGCGTCGCGCGCGGCGGCGCGGATAAAGGCTTGTTTAAACCGTGGATGGGCGATCGACTCCCTGGCGCACACAAAACGGGTTCCGAGCTGTACGCCGGCGGCCCCCATCTCGAGATAGGCGAGGATCGCTTCACCCCGGCCGATGCCGCCAGCCACAAACACCGGAACCTCGGTCAGATGCGGAAGGATCTCCTGCGCCAAAACACCGGTCGAAACCGGACCGATATGACCGCCGGCTTCGCTGCCCTCGATGACGATCGCGTCGGCTCCCATTCGCACCAGTTTGCGGGCGAGCCCCAGCGCCGCGGCAAAACAGAAAACCTTGCCGCCGCCACGTTTGATTTCACGTATTGCTGCCGCACTCGGCAGCCCGCCCGCCAACACCACATGGCTGACCCGGTGGTGACTGCAAACCTCGATCAACTCGAGGAGCGCCGGATGGAGGGTGATCAGATTTACGCCAAAGGGGCGGGTGGTCAGGGCCTTGACCGCGGCAATTTCGGCCGACAGCACCTCCGGCGACATCGAGCCCGAGGCGATGACCCCGAAGCCGCCGGCGTTGGAAATCGACGAAACCAGATTACGCTCGGAAACCCAGGTCATCGCGCCCGCCATGATGGCGGTGTCGCAGCCGAGGACCGCGCGACCGCGCGCC
>JAJPIH010000476.1 GCA_021324875.1 Alphaproteobacteria bacterium | reverse complement strand
ATGGACGGCGGGCGGATCGGCGGGGTCGGCGCTTTTCAAGGCGATATGGCCGCGGCTCTCAGGCCGCAGCTGGTAGACGATCATTGTGAACCCCGACCACGGATGCAGCCCGTCCTGCGGCCGCTCGGCGCTGAACGGCGAGCACGAGCATTTGATGTCGGGGGAGGCGAGTTCGGCGCGGGTGCGGGCGAACAGCGCCGCGGGCGAACTGATCGTCGCCAGCGGGCCGTTCTTGAATGTGTAATATTGCAATCCCGCCTTGAGCTTCTTCAGATTGCTCTGCATCACGTCGTTGACCGTGATCGGCAACGTACATTTGAATTTGAGCGGCGCCGAATAATGGTCCTGCAGGCTCTGCCCGACCCCGGGCAGATCGTGGACGACATCGATGCCATGGGCGGCAAGTTGGGCCGCCGGGCCGATCCCGGACAGCATCAGCAATTGCGGCGAATTGACCGCGCCGCCGCACAGGATCACTTCGCTTGCCGCGCGGGCGGTGCGCCGCTCGCCGCCGTCCAGGCGAAACACCACACCCGTCGCCCGCCGCCCGTCAAAGGTGATCCTCTCGGTCAGCGCATTGGTGACGACGCGTAAATTCGGCCGCGACATCGCCGGGCGCAGATAGCCGACGGCGGTCGAGCAGCGCCGGCCGTTGCGGGTCGTGGTTTGGTGATAGCCGGCGCCGTCCTGGCGCTCGCCGTTGAAATCGTCGTTGCGCGGATAGCCGAGCGCCATCGACGCCGCGATAAACGCCTCGCAGATCGGATGGCGGTCGGGAACATCCGAGACGCAGAGCGGCCCGCCGGTGCCGTGCCACCGGTCGGCGCCCCGGATCTGGTGCTCGGAGCGTTTGAAATAGGGAAGGATATCGTCATAAGACCAGCCGGTATTGCCGAGCTGGCGCCAATGGTCGAAATCCTCGGCCTGGCCGCGGATATAGACCATGCCGTTGATCGATGACGAGCCGCCGAGCACCTTGCCGCGTGGCCAGAAGACGCGACGGTCGGCGGCGCCGGGATCGGGTTCGGTCTCGTAGCACCAGTTGACGGTGGGATCGGCAAAGGTCTTGCCAAAGCCCAACGGGATGTGGATCCAGCGGTTTCGGTCTTCGCCGCCGGCTTCGAGCAGCAAGACCCGGGTCGCCGGGTCCTCGCTCAGCCGCGCGGCGATCGCGCAGCCGGCCGAGCCCGCCCCGATCACGATAAAATCGGCCTCGAAGATGTCTTCTGATGGCATTGCCCGTTTCCCCGACCCGGTTGTCGCGATTGATCGGCATAGCTTAGCGCGCCGCGCGCCGCGACGACATCGCGTGCTTCACCCTTCCGAAGAAGCGTGCTTTTGGCTATGCGTGTGTCAAGCCACTCCGCGGAGGAAAACCAGCCGATGACGCAGACCGTCGACCGCCTGTTGGCGGAAAGCCTCGAAGCGCATGACGTAGACCAGATTTATTGCGTGCCCGGGGAAAGTTATGTCGGGCTGACCAGCGCTTTGATCGAAAAGAATTCGGTGCGCGTCATCGTCTGCCGCCATGAAGGCGGCGCCGGCTTTATGGCGGCGGCCGACGGCCGGCTGCGCGACCGCGCCGGGGTGGCGATCGTGTCGCGCGGGCCCGGCTTGTCGAATGCGATGGTGGCCCTGCATTCGGCCTACCATGATGCGACCCCGCTGGTCATGCTGGTCGGCCAGGTCGAGCGCAAGGATTTCGGCCGACAGGCGCTGCAGGAACAGAATTATTCGCGGCTCTTATCCGATGTGACCAAGGAGGTCATCGAGGTGTGGGAGCCCGAGCAAGCCTCGGAGGCGGTGGCGCGCGCCTTCCATCTCGCCGAGAGCGGCACGCCCGGACCGGTTGCGGTGGTGGTCCCCGAGGATCTGTTTGACGCCGAGACCGACGCCCCGGTCGATGCGCCGCGGCCGCGGATCGTCGCCGCACCCCGGCCCAACGACCTTGACCGGCTCGCGGTCATGCTCGAAGCCGCCGAGCGGCCGCTGGTGCTGGTCGGCGGCGCGCTGCTCGCCGATGCGGTGCATGATAAAACCGTGCTCGCCGACCTCAACCGGCTGGCCGAACAATGGGTCTTGCCGATCAGCCCGACCCACCGCCGGCCGCAGCTGTTCGACGCCAACCACCCCCATTTTGGCGGCTATATGGGGATCCGCGTGCCGCTCGACCTGTTGGGCGAAATGAAACGCGCCGATTTGCTCGTCGCCTTGGGCGAGCGGCTGACCGATTCGGTAAGCCAATCCTACACTTTTCCCGCCGCACCCCGGCCGCAATTGCCGCTTGTGCATGTCTGGCCCGACCCGGCCGAGATCGGCCGGGTATGGCGGCCCGACCTGGGCATGCCGTGCAGCCCCTATGAGGTGATCCGCGGGCTGTTGCGGCGCGGCGCGCCGACCGGCGCCGACAAGCGGCGGCCCTGGGTTGCCGGATTGAACGCGATCCATCGCCGGCTGTTGGCCAAGGAATGGGAGCCGACCAGCGACGGGATCAATTTTGCCGCGATCGTGTGCGAGGTCGACAAGCATTTGGCGCCGGATGCGACGGTGACCACCGATGCCGGCAATTTCGCCAGTTTTGTCCACCGTTACATCGGCTTCCGCCAGGGCCAAGTGTTTCTTGCGTCGGTTGTCGGGGCCATGGGTTCGGGCGCGCCGATGGCGGTGGCGGCGGGGTTGCGGCGGCCGAACACCCAAATCGTCGCATTTGTCGGCGATGGCGGTGCGTTGATGACCGGCAACGAACTCGCCACCGCGATGCAATACGGCGCCAACCCGGTCGTGGTCATCTCGGATAACGGCATGTACGGCACGATCGGCATGCACGCCTATGTGCGCTATCCCGAACGTCCGCTGATGGACGGGGTGCGGCTGACCAATCCCGATTTTGCCGCATGGGCGCGCGCCTTCGGCGCCGAAGGGATTACGATCCGCGACGACAGCGAAATTGCCGACGGCATCGCCCGCGCCTTTGCGGTCAAGACGCGGCCGGTCGTCGTCCACTGCCTGACCTCGAAGATCCAGATGAGCGCCTGGCGGCGCTACACCCGCGCCGACACGCTGCCATAAGGGCCCAGCCGCGGCGGCCGCGGTGTAAGACGGCGCGTTTGCGCTCCGCCCGGCCGCCCGACCCCCGGGCCGCCCGACCCCCGGGCCGCCCGCCCCCCCGGCCGCCCGACCCTCGCCCAGCCGATCTCCTCCTCAGCCGGGCCGTGGCCACACCGCTGCGGCGTACAGGCTCTCGCTGAATTCGGGGGCGACATCGCTGGCGAGCCGCCGCTGATGCGCCGTAAAATCGGCAAAAAACAAATCGCGGCTGATGCGCCGGGTTACCGCCGGCAGGCCGCGTTTCATGCTCGGCACGTCGCCGACCGGCACCCCGAAGCTGACAAACCCGGCGGGGTTGTGGACATGGATGTCGTTGAGAAAGGGTGCCGCTCCCGGCGATTTTTCGAGATATTCCTCGCCCCTGCCGAGATAGGGATGGGCGCCGAGAAAATCGTCTTGCTCATCCGCCGGCGGCGTAAAGCGGTCGCGCCAGCGCATGATCTGATCCGCGAAATCGGCGGTCTCGGGACGCGCGGCCGGGTCGGCGAAATAACCGGTGCCGGCGATGACAAAATCGAAATCGAAGGCGCCGTCGGCCGCTTCGGCGCGAACCGCGCCCGCGACGGCGCGCGCGGCGCGCCAAGGGGCGGCCAGATGCAGGCGGAAATTCGTGTGGCGCAGCACCCGCTCGATCGCGTCCGGCGGGGCGGTCGAGCCGGCGCGGCGAAAGCGGACTGCCTGCTGCCAGCGCACCGGGTCGGGCAGGTCAGGATAGTTGTCGTAGGCGCCGGGATAGCCGCGCACCCGCGCCACCGGCACCGAGGCCAGGGCGGGGCGGCGGGCGAACAGATCGACCGATGCCGCCCCCGCTTCGAGCGCGGTGGCGGCCGCGTCGAAGGCCGAGGCGGCGCCGCCAATCACCGCCACCCGGCGGCCGCGCAGCGCCGCAAAATCGATGGCCTCCTGGGTATGCGCGTAAAAGCGACGGGGCAGGCCGTCCGTCAGCACCGGCGGGATGTAAGCGCCGCCGCCGCCGTCAAAGCCGGTGGCGAGGATGATCTTGCGCGCGGTCTCGACCCGGGCTTCACCGGCGGCCTCAAGATGCAGGCGAAAGTGACCCGCCGCTGGTTCGATGCGGGCAAGCCGCGTGCGATAGCGCACCGGGATGGCGAGAAAGCGCCGGTACCAATCGAGATAGTCGGCCCAGGCCTCGCGCGGCGCCCGCTCAAACGCGGCATAGGCTTCGCGGCCGTAGCGGGCCTCGTACCACGCCTGAAAACCAAAGGCGGCGACGCCATTTTCCGGGCCCGGCAAGATCTTTGGCGTGCGCAACACCGTCATCCGCGCGACATTGCGCCAGATCTCGGCATCGTCTTCGCCCTCCGCCTGGTCGATGACCGTGACCCGGCCGATGCCGGCGCGGCGCAGCGCAAAGGCAAAAGCGCAGCCGCTCTGCCCGGCGCCGACGATCACCACATTGTGGTCGATGCCGGGCCGGTCGGGGACCCAGTTCTGCGGGTCGGGACCGAGCAGCCGCAGAGCCTCGCGGGCGTGGTGATCGGGATCGTCGGGCAAAGCGCTTCTCCTTGACTGGGGCCGGGCGTCCGGCCGGGCGCTTGTTGTATCCGCAGGCCCGCCAATCTATCATCGCGATACGCGCGTGGAGGAGCCCGAATGGCGGAACTTGCTGACCTCGAGACCGAGCGGGAAGCGCTCGACGCCAGCCTCAATTACTTTGTCGACACCGGGGCGCGGCCGGTGTCGCTGGTCGCCGCTCCCGGTGAAAGTGACAAGCGGGTCGGCGGCGGCGCGTCCGAACCGCACTGCGTCACCTTGCGCAACGGCCGGCGGCACCTCCGCGAGTTCGACATCGAAAAGCACGGCTTTCGCTTTGTGCGGCATGCAACCCGCGTCGGCAATTTTTACGACGAAGACGAAATCCGGCGCGTCTACTACCCGGAGATGGAAGAGCTCGTCAAAGTCGAGACCGGCGCCAAGCGGGTCGTCGTCTTCGACCATACCTTGCGCACCGCCAATGACGAATTGCGCCAGGCGGCAAAAATCCGCGAGGTCGTGCGGCGGGTGCACAACGACTACACCGAATGGTCGGGTCCGCAACGGGTGCGCGATCTGATGGGCGGCGAGGCCGAGCAATTGCTGCAACACCGCTTTGCGATCGTGCAAGTGTGGCGGCCGATCCGCCATCCGGTCGAAAGCTGGCCCCTGGCGATTGCCGATGCGCGCAGCCTGTCACCCGACGATCTGGTGGTCACCGAGCGGCGCTATCCCGATCGCGTTGGCCAAACCTCGGCGATCACCTGGAACCCCGCGCATCGCTGGTATTGGTTCCCGCATATGCGTCCCGACGAGGCGCTGGTGTTCAAGACCTTCGAGTCGGAAAAAGACGGCCGCGCCCGGTTTACGGCGCATACCGCCTTTGACGATCCGACAACGCCGCCCAATGCGAGGCCGCGCGAAAGCATCGAAATTCGCACCCTCGCATTCTTCTAGGCGGTGAATAAAAAAGGTGAATAAAAAAAGAGAACGTGCCGGCCCGGTGATCGTCGGGTTGTGGGCGGCCCATCAAAAATGATCCCGGGTTTTGCCAACGGCGCAAAACCTGGGACAGGCGGAGGCGGATATGGAGCGCGGTCACCACGTCGACAGCCGCAACGTCGCATTCTTTCGCCACGAATATGACGACGAGCATGGCGATTTGCGCCACCTCTATGAGCAGGCCAAGCTCGACCAGTGGAATGCGGCGACCGACATCGATTGGGCGCAGCCGCTCGACGGTGACGGCGGGCTGATCGCCGATGACTTGGTCGACATTTACGGCACCAAATTCTGGGACCGGTTGACCGCGGAACAGCGGGTCGAGGTCAACCGGGCGGTGGCGCGCTGGCGGCTTTCCACGCTGCTGGCCGGTGAACACGGGGCGATGCTGGTTTGCAGCCAGCTGGTCGAAAACGTCGAGGGGCAGGACGCGAAACTGTTTCAGGCGACGCAAGTTGTCGATGAGGGCCGCCATAACGAAGTGTTGCACCGCTATCTCAAATTGCGCCTCGAAGGCCGCAACTACCCGCTCGCCAACAATGTCCGGGAAATCTTCGACACATTGCTCGGCACCGGCGCCTGGTATCTGAAGACGATCGGGTTGCAGCTCGTCGCCGAGACCTTTGCGGTCTCGTTGTTCCGCATGCTTGCCGAATCCTCGAAAGATGCGGTGCTGCGCCAGGTCTGTCGCCGCATTCTGCAGGACGAGGCGCGGCATATGGGGTTTGGCATGCTGTCGCTGCCGGCTGTGGTTGCGCAAGCGAGCCAGAGCGAGCGGCGCGAGATGGAAGATTTCGCGGTGTGGGCCTTGAGCCGCACCTTGCGCGGCATTTTCCCGCGCTCGGCCTATGAGGAGCTGGGGTTCAGCCGCGGCGAGATCGAGGAAATCCGGCAGCTGCGCCGCGAACGCGCGGCCGGCGGCGAGGAGACGGCATTCCGCAAATATTTCCGCCGCGACCTCCACGCCGGGCTGGTGCGCAATCTGCGCAAGGTCGGCGTTTTGAGCGATCGCGTCGCCCCCGAGCTCGAAGCGCTCGGCATTTCGCTCGCCGCCGCCTGAATGCCGCTCTTCTCGCCTACCGAACAGGAGAAACCGATGGCCAATGACTTGATCTCGTGTGACGACCACATGGATCTCGGGCAGCTTCCCGCCGATTTGTGGACGACCCTGCTGCCGGTCGCGCTGCGCGACCGCGCGCCGCGGGTCGAGGAACGCGACGGCCAGGCGGTATGGATCTGCGACGGCAAGGTGTGGGGTAGCTGGGGCGGAAAGCCGCCGGCGACCGGCAACCAGCGTCCGGTCAAGCCGCTCTACAATTCGTTCGACCGGGCCGGCATCTACGACCAGAGCGAGCGCCGCCCGGCGGTCGCCGCGTTGCGCCTGGCCGATATGGACCGCGACGGGGTCAAGGCCCAGGTCATCTTTGGACCGATCTTTCAGATTTCGACCGAGGACCCGGTGCTGCGCGCCGCCTGCTACCGCGTCTACAACGACTGGCTGCTCGAATTCTGCCAGGCCGCACCCGAGCGGCTGATCGGCGTGCCGATGCTACCCGAGAACCCCGACGGCGCCACCGCGGAACTGCTGCGGCTCGCCGCCAAGGGCGGGGTCCGGCAGGTCACCCTGATGATCGCCAACATCAACCCCAAGCTT
>JAJPIH010000167.1 GCA_021324875.1 Alphaproteobacteria bacterium | reverse complement strand
TTCCGCTGCACCCACGCCGCGGTGAGCGCATTGCGGGCGGCGCGGGGGGCAGTCTGCAACACCGCCTCGATCGCCGGCGTCCAGGGCTCGGGCAGCAGCATCCCCTATGCGACAAGCAAGGCCGGGCTGATCAACCTGACCCGGTCGCTGGCCCGGACCCTGGCGCCCGAAATCCGGGTCAATGCCGTCGCGCCCGGCTTTGTCGACAGCCCGTGGAACAAGGATTGGCCCGCCGAGCGCAAGCAGGCCTCGATCGCGCGCACGCCGCTCAAACGTGCCTGCCGCCCCGAGGACATCGCCGAAACCATCTTCTTTTTGTGCGCCGGTGCGGCGATGATCACCGGTCAGACCATCATTGTCGATGGCGGGTTGACCCTGTAGCGCCAAACCTGGCGCCGCCGGCGCCGGCAAGCGGGAGGAAACAAGTTGAGCGAGAGAGAGCCGATCAGCGGCGCGCAATGGCTGGCGCGGGCGCTGGCCGAGGCCGGCACGACCCATGTCTTCTTTGTCGAATCGGTCCTGCGTCGCACCCTGCTCGAATTCGACGATCTTGGCGTCACCCGGGTTCTCGCCCATTCGGAAAAGGCGGCGGCCTATATGGCCGACGGCTATGCCCGCATCGCCGGGCGGCCGGGCGTGTGCATGGCGCAATCGGTCGGGGCCGCCAATCTCGCTTCCGGCCTGCAGGACGCCTGGCTCGGACGCAGCCCGGTGGTTGCTCTGACCGGGCGCAAGGAGCCGTCGTTCCAGCACCGCAACAGCTATCAGGAAATTCCGCACGCGCCGCTGTTTGCCGCGGTCACCAAGTTCTCCGCCGCGGTCGATGCCACCAGCGATTTGCCGCGGCTGCTGCGCCACGCCTGGCGCGCCGCGCTGGCCGACACGCCGCGGCCCACGCACCTCGATTTTTGCGGGCTGCAGGGCGATGTGATCGAACTCGGCCAGACCGCCGAGCCGCCGGTCATCGACCCGGAAAAGCGCCGCATACCCGCGCACCGCCCGGTCGCCGATGGGCAGGATATCGAGCGCGCGGCCACGGCGCTGACCGGCTGCGCGCGGATCGTCATCATCGCCGGCGAAGGGGCGGCGGCCTCGCAGGCCGGACGCGAAATATTGGCGCTGGCCGAGGCGCTGGCCGCACCGGTGGCGACCTCGCTCGGCGCGCGGGGGCTCGTTCCGAGCCGCCACCCGCTGCATGTAGGCGTTCCCGGCAGCTATTCGGCGCCGCCCGCCAACCGCATCGTGCATAGCGCCGATCTCGTCCTTTATGTCGGCTGCGACACCGGCGACCAGGTCACGCTGAACTGGACGGTGCCGCCGCCGGCGACCGCGGTCATCCAGATCGACGCCGACCCGCTTGAAATCGGCCGCAGTTATCCGAATACGATCGGGCTGGTCGGCGACCCCAAAGCGACGCTGGCGCAGCTGCTTGCGGCGGTCGGCCGCCCGACCCGTGACCGCGGCTTTGCCGAGGAGGCGGCGCGGATCGTTGCCGATTGGCGGGCGACGATGACCCCGCTGGCGACCGACGACAAAGCCCCGGTGCGCGTCGAACGGCTCTGCGCCGAGGTGACCAAGGCGTTGCCCGCCGACGGCATTCTCGTCGCCGATACCGGCTATTCCGGGATCTGGACCGGGACGCTGGTCGATTTCAACGGCGCCGGCCAGACCTATCTGCGCGCCGCCGGATCACTCGGCTGGTCGTTTCCGGCATCGCTCGGGGCCCAATGCGCCGCCCCCGGACGCAAGGTTGTGTGCTTCACCGGTGATGGCGGCTTCTATTACCACTTGGCCGAGCTCGAAACCGCCCGCCGCTGCCGGATCCCGGTCAGCGTGGTGGTCAATAACAATTCCGGCTTTGGGCAGAATTTGACCGGGGTGCGGCGCATCGCCGGCAACCGTCCGGGACGCGGCGAAGCTCTGGTCCGCTTTGGCCCGACCGATTTCGCCGCGGTGGCGAAAAGCTTTGGCGTGCGCGGCATCCGCGTCGCGGAGCCGCAGGCCTTGGCCGCGGCCTTAAGCGAGGCGCTCGCCGCCGACGAGCCGGTGGTCGTCGACGTCGTGACCGATCTCGAGCCGCGCGCGCCCGAGCCCTGGGCGCCGCCGCGCCGCTGAGCACGGGCGCGTGCCGACCGCGGCGCGCGCCTTTGTCCGCGGCTGAACTAGCCGCCAATGCCAAACTAGCGGATCTTCTGAAAGACCGGGTCGATCTGGGCGCGGTAGGTCGCAAAGGCCGAACGCGACAGCCACAGCTGTTCGAGATCGTTGGCGCGCGACTCCGGATATTGCTCGCGAAACGCCGTCGCCACCCGCGCCGCCTCGCTCTTGCGCCCGACCAGCAGCAGGGCGGCCATCAGGAACAGCTGCGCGCTGCCATAGGCCGGGTTGCGATCGAGCGACTTGCGCAACAGGCTGATCGCGGATTCGGTGCGGCCCAGCAACAGCTCGGCAAAGCCCCCGAAAAACAGGAAGATGCTGTGCCGCCGCTCGGTATGGTCAAGGCGCATCGCCCGTTCGATCGCCGGTATGGTCCGTCCGGCGTGACCGAGAAAGGCGGCGTTGTAACCCGAAAAACTGTGGGCGATGGCAAGATCGGGATCGACCGTCAGCGCCTGGTCGAACGCGCTGGCCGCCTCCTCGAGCTGACCCGCGGCCGACAGCAGCATGCCCTGGATGCAGCGGGCGGTGGCGTGGCCCGGGGCCAGTTCAAGCGCGATGGCCACCGCTTCGCGGCCGAGATCGGACAGCCCGGCGACGGTATCGGCATCGGCCCACCACGGCTGACCCACGACATGCTGACAGGTGAAGGCCAGCCCGGCCAGGGCCTCGACATTGTGCGGATCGCGCGACAAGGCGGCGAGATACCAGCGCTGCGCCTCGATGATTTGGTCGGGCCGCACATCGCCGCGAAACGCGGTTGCGCCGCGCGACAGGCAGTCGCTGAGGCCGAGCTCGCCGCCGAAATTGGCAAAGGCCTGGCGGCTTGCCTCCTGCAGCGCCAGCACATGCAATTCGCGCGAGATCCGTCGGGTCACTTCGGTCTGCCCGGCGGCAAGCTCGCTGGGGCCAAATTCGTGGCGGCCGGCCCAGCGGTATTCGGCGGTGGCGGCGTGCATGATGCGTATGTTGACGCGCAAGGCGCCCGACGCGCCAAGCTGGGCGCTGCCGCTGACGATATATTCGAAACCGAGATCGGGGGTCGGGTTGCTGTGGCTGAGCAGGTTCTGGACGTCCTCGACATGCTTGACCGACAGGCCGCGCCCGTGTTCGAGCAGATCGGTCACGAGATCGTCGGTAAAGCCCTCGAACAGGTATTGGTGCCCGGGATCGCCGGTCAGATTGCGCAGCGGCGCCACCGCCACCGAAATGTTGGGCAGCAAGCATGGCCAGCGCAGCCGCGCAAATTCGGGCAGCAGCGAAGACGAGGTGGTGTGCCGAACCGGCCAGCGCTCGGCGCCGGCCGCGGCCGCCTCGCCGCGCCGATCGGCAAGCCGCGCCACGCCGGGCTCGGCAATTCCGCCGGACCGGGCGATTTCATTGGCCAGAGCCTGGGTCTCGGCGTCGGGCGCCACCCCAAGCTCGCGTTTGAGGATTTCGGCGCAGGTGCGGTATTGGCGCAGCGCCTCGGGGCGGCGTCCGGCCCGGGCATAGGCGCGGATCAGCGCCCGCTGCCCGATCTCGGACAGCGGGTCGAGCGCGGCCAACCGGCGGGCCGAGCGGATCGCCGCCTCATACTCGCCGGCTTCCTCCTGCAACGCCGTCAGGCGCTGCAAAAGATCGCACACGAGGTCGAGCATGCGGTCGCGTTCGCCGGCAAGCCATTCCTGAAACGGCTCCGAATCGACGACGAAATCGGCGAGAAACTCACCCCGGTAAAGCTCGCTCGCGGCGGCGAGCTCGGCCCGATCCTTCGAACGCGACAGCCGCTCGAACCGTTCGAGGTCGGTCTCGACCTCCTGCAGCCGGCAATTGGCGAATTCGGCGACCAGGTGGCGGGCGCCGTCGCCCAGCGCCTTGCGCAGCTCCAACAGGCAATTGCGCAGGCTGTGGCGGGCCTGTTCGGATCCCTGATAGGGCCACAGCAAATCCGCCAGCCGCTCGCGGCTGACCGCGGCGCCGCCCTGGGTGGCGAGATAGGCGAGCAAGGCCCGGGCCTTGCGCGGCAGTTTGCCGAGCCGCCGCTGGCCATTCTCGATGACCAGCGGCCCCAATAGGTTGATTGTCAGTTCCATGGCTCGATCCCAAGGTGCTCAGCTGTGATCCCAAACCCGGTTGCGCGCCGCGCGCCGCACGAGCGGAGCCGGCGGTCAATTCACAAGGCCCGCCTCCGGGCGGTCCTGCCCACCGACGCGAGCCTTGCGGTAAAGAGCGATCCCCGCTTCGATCGCACGGCACAGTTCGTCATAGCCGCGTTCACGCAGCGCCGGGAGCAATTCCTCGTGATGGAGTGCGGTTTCCGCGATCGGCATCGGCACCGCTTCCCGCCACAGCTCGACGCTGACGAGGCTGCGGCCAAAGGCTGCGGTCTCGTCAATCCCCGCGGCGAGCAGCTCGAGCCGGGTGCGCAGGCATTTTTCGCAGCGGCCGCAATTGAGCCCGTCGGCGGCGCCGCCCGGGCACACCCTGAGCGCGGCCAGCGCGGCCGGCCACCCCGCCGCCAAGGCGCGCACCTTTTCCAGCCGTGAAAAGCGGGACCCCTCGTGGATAACACGGGTGCGCTGGGTCGAAAACAGCATGTCGACCGCGGGATGCGAGCCGAACGGACCGCCTTGGCGACGTGGTAGGTGCCGCCGATGAACAAAAAACCCGGCCCGCACAACGCCGCATGACCGGCCGCCGCCAGGGCGGCGCCGCTGTGGCGATACATCCAGAACCCGGGCTGCGAGGGCAGGTGGCGCAGATTGGTGCGACACGACAATAATTGCACGCCGGCGCCGGCGGCTACCGGTTCCAGCCGCGCCAGCGCCGCACGGTAACGCTCGTTCTCGGGATCGCGCGCCCGCTTGCCGATGTCGAAGCCATGAATGAAAACCGCCTGACGGATATAGGCCGGATCGTGCGGGGAATAGAGCCGGTGATTGCACATCAGCATGTGCAGGCTGTCGACCCCGCCGGAAAGCAGCGCCATCGCGCGATGCGGCGTGTCGCCGCGGGCCGCGCGCCGGCCGGCGACGGTTTCGATCTGCGGGGCCGGGCGGGTCATGCCGCCCCAGCTCGCCCACCAGGCGTGTGCGGTCCGCAGCCCTTCGACGAGCATCGGACAAGGCTCGCCTTCGATCCGGATCCGCGCTTCGCCATGCACCGCGGCGAGCGGGAAACAGGCGGCGAGAAACGCATCCGCACCCGCGCCGGCGGGCAGCTCGGCAGCCGCCTCCGGCGCGATGTCGGGGCCGCTTGCGGCGCTGATCTCGAAGGTCAATTCCTGGGCGGAAAAGGCGCAATCTTCCCACACCACGCTCGCGGATAAGAGCCGCCGCTCGGTGCTGGTCACGCAAGCCAGACTCTTGATCAGCATTGCTATGTCATCCTCGTTGCGGCCGGGCTGTGGGTATGGCGTCCCGCAACCCGGTACGGTGCCGCCGCCCGCGGCCCGTTAACCAAACTTAAAGCGCCGTACGTCAAAGAACAGTCCGTCCGGCGTCAGAGATAATCTGCGACAAAAAGGTGAAGCAATGATTTCCAAGCGGTTTCGGCGTCTGATTTTGCGCAACGTCGCGCGCTTTTGACGGGTGTCCGACGCGGACGCCGCCAAGCGCGTGTGGTCGGGTCGGTGGCGGGCGCGCGGGACGATCGCTATCGGCGATTTCATATCCCGGACTAAATCTGTACCAAAAGTATTTTTGACGTGGAGTTGACGTCGCGGGCGACATTTCGCTGACCGCGTGCGACAAACAGTCCCAGCGGAGGGACAAGACTAATTTGGAACGCGGTCAATGCCTAGGATCTCATTCCCCAGACGAGCGAGCGCGGCGCCAAGACCCAGTCATGCGCTCTCTTCGCGGTTCCGGAGTTGGTGGCAATGCCGATTTGGGCTGCGCAGGCCGACCATTTCCTACCGTGCTGCGAATGCGAAGCACAACCGGCCGGCTGTCGCCGCTTTGTGCCGTGACATCTGGCTGCCTTTCGCGCGAATTGCGCCGCCTTACGGCGCGCGGCGCCAGCCTTGCGGCTTGTCGTGCTAGCCCCGTCGGCGGACAGAAGGGAGGCGGCTATGCATAGCCTCGGCGAGTGTTTTGCGGAGCTTACCGACCCGCGGGGCCACAGCGCCAGGCGCCACGAGCTGCCCGAGGTCATGACCATCGCGCTGTGCGCGGTGCTGGCCGGCGGTCAAACGGCGGTCGACATGGCGGTGTTTGCAGAGGCCAAGCAGGAGTTTCTCGGCAAATTCTTGCGGCTGAAAAACGGCGTGCCCAGCCACGACACCTTCAGCCGTGTCTTTCGCCAGCTCGATCCCGACCAGTTCCGCGCGTGCTTCCAGAAATTCATGACCCGCTTTCGCGACGCGCGCAGCGGCGTCGTCGCGATCGACGGCAAGACCCTGCCGCGTTCGCCGGGCCGCATCCAATCCGGCGCCAGCCTGCACATGATCAGCGCTTGGTGCTGCGAGACCCGCCTGGTCCTGGCCCAGATCGCCACCACCAGCAAGCAAAAGGAAAATGTCGCGGTACTGGAATTGCTCGACAGCCTCGACCTTAGGGGTACGATCGTGACCGCCGACGCGTTCAATTGCCAGCGCGACATCGGCCGGCGGATCCTCGAGCAAGGCGGCGATTACGTCCTCGCCCTAAAGGGTAACCGCCATGCCCTTTTCGACGATGTTGTCGGGCTGTTCGCGGATTCGCGCCGGCATTCCGCCCACAGCCATTCGACCTACGATGCCGATCACGGGCGGGTTGAAACGCGCACCGCTTTGGTGTCGACCGACGTGAGCGCCTTGCAGGAGCGTCATCAATGGCCGGGCCTCAAGGCGCTGGGCAGGGTGATCCGGGTGCGCCAAACCAGCGCGAAATCCGGGCCGCAACGGACCACCGAGGCCGCTTACTATCTGCTCAGCACGCCGCTATCGGCGGAGCGCTTGGGAGAGGTGGTCCGGTCGCATTGGGGGGTCGAAAATCGTCTGCACTGGGTGCTCAACGTCGTCATGAACGAGAGCCAAGCCCGCAGCCGGCGCGACAACAGTCTCTACAACCTGGCGATTTTGCGCCATATGGCGCTCAACCTGATGCACCAGGACCGTTCTCCGGTGTCGTTGCGCGGCAAATTCAACCTGGCTGGTTGGCGCGACGACTTTCTGGCGCAGCTCTTGGCCCAGGCCTGAGGACCACGCGGCAGCGTTGTGCGGGAAGGGGCAGGGTGACTTTTCGATGGAAAAGATTAACTAGTTTCGCGTAAAAAGAGATAGCGGCTCGCTCGACGGCGTTGGCGGTATCGCGGAGAGTTGGATTGCCGTTCGACAATACGCGGCGGCGGGAACTCGACGCGGCCCCGGGCCCGGATTGGGCCGGGCTCGAGGCTGCGGTGGCTCGCTTCGCGTCCGCCCACCCGTTTTTGTTGTTTGACGCTGAGGCTCTGCCGCGGCTGCGCCGCCGCGCCGAGGCGTGGCTGGCCGCACGGTGGGCGGAATTGTCCGTGCCGCTTGCCGCCGCCGCGCCCGCCGGCCGGGCGGCGATCAAGCGGCGAGCGCGCCGCCTGATCAACCTCGCCTTTGTCGCCGTGGCCGGCGAGCCGAAGCTGGCGATACCGGCGCTTGCCGCGGCCCGCGCTGCCCTTGGCGAATTTGCCGCGGCGCCGAGCTGGAAAGAGCGGCCGGTGATCCGTTCTTTTCTGGACTGCGCCGAGATCGCGGTTGCGGTGGCGCTCGCCTATGACTGGCTGTTCGACGCGCTGAGCGGCAAGGAGCGGCGGGTCATCGAAAACGCCGTCTGCCGCAACGTGCTCGAACCGGCTCTCGCCGCGTTTGAAGACCCCGCCCTGCTCTGGCCGAGGCGACGTGACAATTGCACAATTGTCTCGAATTCCGGCATTCTCGTCGCCGCGCTCTCGGTGCTGCCGTTGCACCGCCCGCTGGCGGCGGCGGTGCTGCGGCATTGCCTCGAATCGAGCTGGAACGTCTTGGCCGCGCTGGCGCCCGACGGCGCTTGGCGCGAGGGGTTGAGCTACTGGTCGTTGGCGATGCGTTATGCCGGGTTGATGGTTGCGGCGCTGGAAAGCGCGTTGGGTGACAGCTTCGGGCTGGCCGAACGGCCGGGCCTGGCCTGCACCGGCGATTTTGCGCTGCACGCCGCCGGACCGTTCGGAGCGGCGTTCAACTTTGGCGATTCCGAACAGCATTTCGACTGCGGCGCGCTCGCCTGGTTCGCGCACCGTTACCGGCGCCCGATCGATGGCTGGCTGTGCGGCGAGGTCGCCGGCTGGCAGCTGCCGTTTGCCGCGATCTGGCCCAATCCCGGCGGCGCCTCGCCGGCCGCGCTGGCGCTGCCGACCGGCAAGGTGTTCCATGGCGCCGATCTTGCCTGCTTTCGCAACACCTGGTCGGGTGCTGCCGAGGCCGGCGCCGTCTATATCGCGATCAAGGGCGGCAACCTCGCGGCGCGGATCGGCACGGCACCTCCGCCGCCCGAGGAGATCCTGCTCCACGCCCAGGCCGATGCCGGCACCTTTGTCGTCGACGGCGCCCGCCACCGCTGGATTGTCGATCTCGGCGCCGACGATTACGACCTGCCCGGCTATTTCGACCATGGCGCCGACGGCCGATCGGGGCGGCGCTGGCAATACTACCGGACCCAGGCGTGGGGCCATAACACCTTGACCATCGGCGGGCGCGGCCAGCTGCCCAATTCGCCGGCGACGATCGTCGGCAGTTCGGTCGAGGGCGACTGCAAATGGGTCATTTTTGACCTGTCGCCGGCTTACGGCGCGCCGCCCGGCACAATCCGCCGCGGCGCGGCCTTGATCGGGCGCCAGGTCGTGATCCAGGACGAGCTCGGTCCGGCGGTCGAGGGCGAGATCGTCTGGCGCCTGCACACCCCTGGCGAGCCGGTCGCGCTGAGCGGTTCGCTGGCCCGCTTTCGCCTGGGCGGCGACCGGTTGGCGGCGCATATTTTGGAGCCGCCCGCAGCCCGCTTTCGATTGTCGCCGCCGCCGCCGCCGCGCGCTTATGCCGTCGCCGACCCGCAGCTGCTCCACGGCCGCAGCCCCGCCGACGAGCGCCCAATCTCCGAGCTGCCGCGCCGCGCCGACAGCGGCGAGGGACGCGCCACCGGCGCCCCGATCCGGCGATTGGAGATTGTCGTGCCGGCCGGGACGGCGCGGATCACGGTCTTGCTGCTGCCCGATTGCGACGGCGGCGAGGCTGTGCTGCCGGTGGCGCCGCTTGACCATTGGCTGGCGCGCCGGCCGTTGCGGCTGACCGGGGTGCCGCGCCGCGGCTGCCGGGCGCGTCGCCGCACGGCGCCGCCCGCGATCAACGGTTGTCGTAAGGTTGGTGCAATTCAAACCGCGCTAAACTCGAATGGGACCACCGGCCAGTCTTATTAAACATGTCTGAGCTTTCCGACCGTTCGTTCGCCTCCGACGGGCTGGGGCCCGCACGCCGCCATGTCGTGCTGTTGAGCCTGACGGCGTCGTTTTCGCTCGGCCAGGTGGCCTCGACGATCTATGTGCCGTCGATTCCGGCGATCGCCCGCGAGCTGCACACCACCGTCGCGCATGTGCAATTCACCTTTGTCGGCTATCTGCTCGCCTATGCCGTCAGCATGCTGGTGCTGGGCCCGCTATCCGATAGCATCGGCCGGCGGCGCACGCTGCTCTGGGGCCTCGGTCTGAGCATGGCGAGCAGCCTTGCCTGTGCGGCGGCGCCGACGGTCGCGGTGCTGATCGCCGCCCGGGTGCTGCAAGGGGTCGGCGCCTGTGCCGGGATGGTCGTCGGGCGGGCGCTGACGCGCGAAACTTGGGGCGCCGAAGCCTCGGCCCAGGTCATTGCCGGACGATCGATGGCGGCGACGTTAATGCAGGCCTTTGCGCCGGTGCTCGGGGGCTATGTGCAGGCCTGGTTCGGCTGGCGCATGAATTTTATTGTCGTGGCCGCGCTGGCGGGGCTGGCGATCGCCTTGGTGATCCTGGCGGTGCCGGCCGCGGCGGCAACCGCGAGAACAAAAGCCGTGGGGGTGTTCGACGGCTATCGCCGCTTGATCACGATGCCGCAATTTATCGGATACGCCTTGGCCGGCGCTGGCGCGCATGCCGGCTTCCACATCTTTGCCGCCGGCGCTCCGGCGGTGCTGATCGGCACTTTCGGGGTCACGCCCGAGCAATATGGCTATTACGCCAGCCTGCCGCCGCTGGGCTTTGTCGTCGGCAGTTTTGTCGCCAAGCGCCTGACCGCGCGGCTCGGCATCAACAGTGTCATCGCCCTGGGCACCTGTGTGCTGATCCCGGCCGGGCTGACCATGGTGATGCTGGCGCTGTTCAAGGTGGCCGGGCCGATGGTGGTGGTCGGACCGATGATGTTCGTCTGCTGCGGCAGCGGGCTGATCACCCCCAACGCCGCCGCCGGCAGCCTCGGGGTCAATCCGCACATCGTCGGCGCCGCCTCGGGGCTGGGCAGCTTCATCCAGATGACCGGCGCCGCGGCGGCGACCGCGATGCTGTCGCTTGGTTCGAGCGGCAATCCGCTGGCGCTGGCGGTGGTCATCGCGCTGGCCGGGCTGTTCTGCGTCACCGCCTTTGGCGGCCTGCTGCAGGCCCAGCGGATCGCCGCCGCCGAGGCCCGCGCGCCGGTCTGAGGGTGCTGCGCGCCGCCGGGATGCCCTCGCCCGCCGCCACTCCGGCGCCGCGCGGCTGGAGCCCGCAGGCGATCCTCGCCGCCCATTATCCCGCGATTGTCGAATGGAGCCGGGCGGCGCTGCCCGAGATCCGGGCGCTCGAGGCCCGGCTCGACCGGCGTGAGGCGGCGGGCCGCAACACGCTGGCGGTACGGCAGGCGATCGCCGAGCTGCATTGGCGGCGGTTGTATACCGGCGACGCGACGGCGGCGGCACGCAACCTCGAACGCGTTCGCGACCTGATGCAGGAGCCCGAGCCCGGTCCGGTTCGCGACGCCGACGGAAGCTTCGGGGTCGGCACCACGGTGTGGTTTTTCAAGCTGGACGCCTCGGCCGATGCGCTGCTCGCCGATGGCTTTGACGCCGCGGGCCAGCCGCCGCGATTTCTCGATCCGATCAACGATCCGGTCCAGTTGCGCGACTATCTCGACGGTCTCTTGGTTTCGCGCCCGGCCGCCGAGGGCCTCGATCGGCGCAAAGAGCTCAATCTTGCGACCTCGGCGCTAGTGCGCCTGATCCTGCGCCGCCGACCCCGCGGATATCGGTGGCATCCGCAGCTCGAACCGGTGGTGCGCGACTTTCTCGCCGCCTGGCAGGATCCGGCGACCGGGTTCTTTGGCGCCGATTACGAGATCGGGAAAGAGCGCTGGCGCACCGCCGATCTCAGCATGACCTTTCATATGGCGCGCTATCTCGGCGGCGAGATCGACCATTGGCCGGCGCTGATCGACACATTGCTGGCGATGCGTGACGACCGCTACCCCAATGGCTGGCTCGCGGATGGCGTCATGACCAGCCACAACAATTATGACGTGGCGGTGCTGCTGGCGCTGGGCTGGCCGCGGATGCGCGGCGACCAGCGCCGTCGCGGTCGCCGGGAACTCGATCGCATGCTGTCCTGGTGCCTCGATAATGCCGTCGCCGAGGACGGGACGGTGCAGGCGCGGGCGGCCGGGGAAGCGCTGGCCGAAAGCTATTATTTCACGATCGCATTTCTCGACACGGTCGGGTTTTTCGATCCCGCCAAACGGTTCTGGACCCGTCGCGTTTTCGCCGAGGCCGAGGCGATCCGCGGCCGCCTCGAACAGCGGGTTCGTAACCTCCACCAGCAGCATCCGATGGCGGCGATGGCGCTGGCCCGACTGGGTCGTTGACCCATGGATTGCCGGTGGGGCGATCGTCTAGACTGGCTTGAGCCAACAAACCACCGGGGAACCGCAGATGTCGACAGCGCTTGACGCCGATGCCCGCCGCGATGTCCGGATCGAAGACGTCGAATACCAACGCCAGGGCGGGCGGCCGCTCCTGGCCCGAATCTACCGTCCGAGCGGGCCCGGACCGTTTCCCGCCGCGTTGCAGGTGCATGGCGGCGCCTGGGTCAACAAAGACCGCACGGACAACGATTTCATGGCCAAGGCGCTGGCCGCGAACGGCATCCTGGTCGCTTCGATCGACTTTCGCATGCCCCCCGAAGCGCCCTATCCCGCCTCGCTCGCCGACATCAACCTCGCCACCCGTTGGCTCAAAGCCAATGCCGGCGAATTCCGCTGTCGCGCCGAATGGGTCGGCAGTTTCGGCACGTCGAGCGGCGGCCATCAGGCGCTGCTGGCGGCGATGCGGCCCGAAGACCCGCGCTACAATGAGCTGTGGCTGCCCGACGCGCCGGCGATTGACGCCAGGGTGGCCTTTGTCATTTCCGGCTGGGGGGTGCTCGACCCGTTGCTGCGTTATGAGCTCGCCAAACAAGCCGGCAACGCCGAACTGGTCAAAAATCATCACGAATTTTGGGGCGATGCCGCAACCATGGAGGAAGCCAACCCGCCCCGCATTCTCGCGCGCGGGGAAAAGGTCGAATTGCCGCCCGCACTGGTGTTTGGCGGCGATTGCGACGAATGGGTCCCGGTCGAGCTGATGCGCAAATTCGTCGCCGATTACCGCAGGGCCGGCGGCGAGGTGGAGTTGGAGCTCTACGCCGGCGCCAATCACGGCTTTATGACCGGCAAGCCCGAGGCGCCTTATGCCGCGCCGGCGCTCGAGCGCATGTGCGCGTTTATCCGCAAGCACACGACCGGGTAACGCGGGCGCGGCCGCGGTGTGACGGCAAGGGCGGTGCCGGGTCGGCGGCCGCTCCGGGTTCGCGTGGGCCGCGGCGGCGGGCGAGCCGGCCGGCCGATCAATTCGAATGCCGGCTCCCGCGCGAGCGGTCGGCCGCGACCGCGCGCACCCCGCCAAACAACGCTTCGACGGCCGCCCGTGACAAGCCGCGCGTGACAAAGACCAGCCGCGAGCGGCGGTCGGCGTCGGGCCAGGCCTCGAGCTCGACCGGTGGATGCGCCAAGTGCTGCACGACATGCACGACCACCGGGCCGCGACATTCGGCGACCGCGACGATCCCCTTGACGCGCAGCAGGTCCGACCCGCGCATCGCGGTCAGCACCGCCATCGCCTGCTCGAACACCGCCCATGGCAGCGGCTCGTCGAAAATTAGCGCAAAGCTGTCGAGGTCGTGGCTATGCGCCGCCTCGCCGCGATCGTAGGGCCGCTCCGGCGCTATGGGTTCGTCGAGGACGAAGGCGGGGGCAACGACGCCGCGCTCGGCGATCGCCATCGGCGCCTGGTTCAACGCCGCAATCGCCGCCTCGACCCGGGCGACCGCCGGCGGGTCGACCAGGTCGGCCTTGGTCAGAATGATGCGGTCGGCGAGGGCCGCCTGTTTGCGCGCTTCCGGCATATGTTCGAGATTGCCCGCACCGTTGACGCAATCGATGACGGTAACGAGCGCCTGGAGATAAAATTCGCGGCCGAGCGCGCGGTCCGTCACAAAGGTCTGCAGGATCGGGCCGGGATCGGCGAGCCCCGAGGTCTCGATCACGACCCGCGCAAAGCTCGGCACCCTACCGGTGGCTCGGTCGGCAAACAGCGTGCGCAGGGTTTCCTGCAGATCGGTGCGTACATTGCAGCACAAGCAGCCATTGCCGAGCAGCACCGTCACATCGCTGCTCGACCGCAACAGCGCCTGGTCGATGCCGATTTCGCCGAACTCGTTGACGACGATCGCGGTATTGGCGCCTTCCGGGGTTGTTAGCAGCGCGCGGATCAGGGTCGTCTTGCCCGCCCCGAGAAAGCCGGTGACCACGACCACCGGCAGGCGCGGCCCGCGCGCGCGGCGCTGACGACGGCCGAAGGGCAGCGCCTCGGTTCCGGCAAATAGCGATTGCGGTCCCGAACCGGCAAGCGGCGGGGGCATTTCAGTGGGCGGCGACATACCCCGCAATCTATCTGATCAGGTGAAACAGCGCGATCCCCAGCCGGATCAGCCCCCACCACAACACCAGCGGCAGCACGACGATCGCCATCCAGAACCCGATCCGGCGCCGCAGCTTCCACACCTTCGCCCGCTTCGCCATCGCCGGCGGTGCAAGACCCTCTGCCGACGCTCCCGCCTCGGGGGCGGCGCCTTGCTCCGGGTGCTGCCGCCGCGCAAGGGCGGCGCGCAATCTTGCGACCGCAGACGGCATCGTGGCGAGGGTCCGGTCCCGCTTCTCCGCCCGCTCGAAGATACGAGCTTGCCGCCGCGCGCCAATGTGAAAAAACACAAAGGGCCCGGGTTTTTCACCGAGATCAAAAAAAATCGGCCCGGTCGCGCGGCAACCGCCGAACTCGGCAGCGCCGCGCCGGCCGCCCCCGGCCGGTCAGAAATCCATCTCGAGCGTGTAAAGCCCGCCGACATGGCGGTCGACCGTGTAGACCACCTGGCGTTCGTCGACAAAGACGTCGTTGATCTGGATCGCCCCACCCGGCGCGCCCGCCGGCGCCTCGGGCACAAAATAGCCGATCTCGGCCGGCTGATACGGGTTCGACGTGTCGTAGGCGCGCAGGCCGCCATTGAAAAAGGTGGCGAGCACGACCCGGTCGGATTTCCACGCATTCGGCTTGGGCACATTCTCGTAGAGATTGTGGGCCCCATAACGCGCGCCGCGGCGCTGGAAGGTTTCGAGCGGCGGCAAGGGGCAGGTCGCGATCGGCACCGGGTTGTCTTCGCTGCGGCCGGCGACCACCCAGACCAGCTTGGGCCAGTCCGCCCCCTCGACGCGCACGCATTCGTCGCTGACAATCAACAGGCCGCGGTCGAAAAACGGCACGACCGTGTGGGTGAAGCCGTGATAGGGGGGGTGGTAGTCCCAGCGCGCGACCATTTTTGGCTGCGTCTTGTCGGCGATGTCGAGAATCACCAGGCCGCCGTCGATATAGCCCAGATAGGCCCGGTCCGGGCGCTCGGGATAAACGTTGGTGTTGTGTGGGCGGAAACCGGTGTCGGCGCCGTCGGGATGACGTTTGGGCGGCGGCGTGCTGTCGCCTTGGCGCGTGCCGGGCAGCCACCAACGCCCGACCTCGACCGGTTTTGTCGGGTTCTTGACGTCGATGATGCGATAGAACTGGTCGTCCTTCGGGTGGGTCGGCGTGAAATCGGGCGCGCCCGAGCTCATGTGGATGTATTCGCCATCGGCGAACCACAATTGGTGAACCCCGCGCGAATGCGGTCCCGAACAGTCGAAAAAGGTGATTGAGCGCGGATTCTCCGGCACCGAAATGTCGAACAATTCAAAGCCGGCCGGCTGCAGCCCTTGCTCTTTGGTCTGGTAGGCGACGGCGAGAATGTCGCCGACCGTTTCGAGCGAATTGGAGCGCATATGCGATTGCGGCAGATCGGTGCGGGCGACGATCTTGGGTGCGCGCGGGTCACTGACATCGATCCCGGTGAAATTCTTCGGCGCGCTTTCATGCGCCAGCCACAAGATCCGCCGGCCGTCCTTGGCGATCTGGATCGACATGCCCTCGCCGATGCCGCCAAACCCGTCGAGCTCGTGATGCGCCAGTTGGCGGAAATTCCAGATTGCGGTTGCGGCCATATCCTGCTCCTCGACCTTGTGAAAGACGGCAGCCCGGGGTGAGCGGGTGCGGGTTTGCTAGCGCCGAGGATAGCACGGCGGGAGCGGCGGGTCAGGGGTTGGCGGAGCGGGGCGAAACCAGCCGATCGCGGCGACCCTGGGGGTGGTGTCGCGCCGGCATGCCGCCCCGTTAACCATTTGGTGAATTTAGCCTTCTATGTTGCACCTCACCGCAGGCGCGCCGGGCGCCGGTCGCGGATTGCCGCAAACGCGATCCCGCCGGCGGCGCGTTGCGATGTTCGGACCGCGCGGCGACGCACGGCCTCGCGCCGCGTCGGGCACTACCGGAGGACAAGAGCGGCCCCATGCACCGCTGGGCGATAATCCTGCTGTCCCTGTTACTGGGATTGCCCCCGGCACTGGCCGGCACCGGCTCCGCGCAGGAGTTGCGGGTGATCGCCCAGGCCGATCTGCGCGTGCTCGACCCCGAATGGACGACCGCGACGATCACCCGCAATTACGGCTATATGGTTTATGACACCCTGTTCGCGCTCGACAGTCACCTGCACCCGCAGCCGCAAATGGTCGCGCACTGGTCGGTCAGCGCCGACCGGCTCGTCTACACCTTTACCTTGCGCGACGGCCTCAAATTCTCCGACGGCCAGGCGGTGCGCAGCGCCGATTGCATTGCCTCGCTCAAACGCTGGAGCCGACACGACGCGCTGGGCCAATCCCTGGCCGAGGCGGTCGCCAATTATCGCGTGATCGACGACAAAAGCTTTGCGATCGCGCTTAAGAGACCCTTTCCGCTGCTGATCGAGGCGCTCGCCAAGCCCGACAGCAATGTTCCGTTCATCATGCCCGCGCGTGTCGCCGAGGCCAGCGCCGATGCGCCGATCACCGACACGGTCGGCTCAGGCCCGTTCATCTTCGACAAGGCGCAGTGGCAACCCGGGCATCGGGCGGTGTTCCTTAAAAATCCGGATTATCAGCCGCGGCCCGAGCCGGCGAGCTGGGCGGCCGGCGGGAAAGCCGTCCATGTCGACAAGGTCGTTTGGCTCTATCTCCCGGACGCGACCACCGCCCTGGCGGCGTTCCGCGCCGGCGAAGCCGATTGGTGGGAACTGCCGCCCCCCGATTTCTATCCGCTGCTCGCCAGCGACCCGCAAATGCGCCTCGTCCCGTCGAGCCCGCTGGGCGTGGCTGGCATCTTGCGCTTCAACCAGTTGCAGCCGCCGTTCGACGATGTCCGGATGCGGCAGGCGCTGCTCTATGCGGTCAACCAGGCCGAATATATGACGGCGGTTGCCGGCGACGCCCAATATTGGCGGCGTTGCTACAGCTTTTTCGCCTGCCGCGGGCCGATGGCGAGCGACGCCGGGGCCGCGCCGCTGCGCGGGCCGCGCGATCTCGCCAAGGCCAAGGAACTGATCGCCGCGGCCGGCTATCACGGGGAAAAGGTGGTACTGCTCGACCCGACCGATTTCTATGTATGCATTCCTTGGCGCTGGTGACGGCCGATTTGTTGCGCCGCCTCGGGCTCAATGTCGATGTGCAGAGCATGGATTGGGGTACGCTGCTGGTTCGCCGCGCCTCCAAGGCGCCGATCGCGCAGGGCGGGTGGAACCTGTTTGCGACGCTCTTCCCGGGGTTGGCGATCCTCGACCCCGGGGTCAATGCGCCGCTGCGCGCCAATGGCGGCGCGGCGTGGTTTGGCTGGCCCGACGATCCGCATCTCGAACAGCTGCGCGACGCCTGGCTCGCCGCGCCCGATCTCGCCACGCGCAAGACCCTCGCCGCCGCGGTGCAGCGCGAGGCGTTCACGACCGTGCCCTATATCCCGCTCGGCGAATATTCGTCGATGACGGCTTTGCGCCGCGATCTGTCCGATGTCGACACCGGCCCGGCGCTGTTCCTGTGGGGGGTGCGCAAGGCCGAGGTCACGGGCGACGGCAAGTTCCACCCGGTCGAAGATCCTGCCGGGCCGCACGCCGCCGCACAGGCCGGGGTTCGTGCTGCCGATTAACCGGCATGCGCCGGTCCCGGCCCTCGCCGGTCGCCAGGTCCCGCTCTTCGCGCGGCGGTCACAGAGCCCATAGCGGCATGCTTAACGCAGCGGCCGCCATCGCCGCGTAGAGAAGTGCAATCCCCCAGCCGACAAGGCGCTTCCATCGGCGGTTGGCGTGCCCGCCCATGATCTGCCGATCACTGGTCAGCAGCACCAGAAAAATCAGGTCCGGAACCAGCAACATCGCGCCGATGAGCTGGGTCAAAATTGCGATCATGTTCAGCGGCAGACCGGGGACCAGAATGACGCCCGCGCCGAACAGCAGACTGCCGAAATAGACGCCGTAAAACCCCGGCGCCTGCGCGATCCGGTCGTTCAAGCTGCGCTTGGCGCCAAACGCCCCGGCGACGGCATAGGCCGAAGACAGCGAGATCGTGATGGCCGCGAGCCAGGCGGCGTTGAACAGCCCGATCGCAAACAAAGCGGCGCCCCAGCGACCGGCCACCGGAACCAGAGCCGCGATCAAGTCGCTGGGCGTGGAGTTGCCGAGATCGGCAAGCCTTCCCACAAGCGCCGCACCGCAGATCATCACGGTCATCGCAAACAGCGGCTGCAGGACCGCACCGAGCGCAATATCCGCGCGTCCAAGCCACAAATCCCGGGCGGTCAACTCCTTGTCGATCGTCGCGCTGTTCTGGAAATACAACATGAACGGGGCGACCGTGTTGCCGATCGTCGCCATGATGAATACCGGCATCCCGTCGCTTTTGTGGTCCCAGGAGAGCGCCGGCCAGGTCGTGAAAGCCCGCGCAATCGCGCCGATATCGGGGCGCGACAGGATCGCGGCCGCGACAAAGACGAGGTTAATCGCGCCGACCGCCAGAACCAGCCGCTCCTTCGGCCAATAGCCGATCAACAGCGTCACGACGCCGACAAAGACCAAACCGAGGAGATCGCCGGCCCAGAGCGGCAGCCCCGCGAGACGCAGCCCGGCGGTCATTCCGGCGAATTCGGTGATGGCGTATAAAAGATTTGCCAAAACCAGCGCCGTCACGCTGCCATACGACCAAAACCGGCCGAAATGCCGAAGCACCAACTCGCGGTAATCGAGCTGAGTGACCGCCCCCAGGCGCATCGTCATTTCTTGAAAATTGTAGCCGATCGGCGACAGCAGAAATAACAGCGGCACAAAAAAGCTGATCCCGAAACGGGCGCCGGTCATCGTATAGCTGATCATGCCGCCGGCATCGTTGTTGGCCAGCAGCGAAATAATGCCGGGCCCCAACAGGATCCACAGCAGCCGCAACCGGCGCGAAGAGCGCCGCGGTCGGCCGGCCATTCTGTCGATCAACGAATTGCGGCGGTTATCGGAGGGTGTGCTCACGCATCACGATCCTGCGCCGGCGATCATCGCAGCGTGACGGCGTTGGTCGATGATCGCCGGGGCGGCGCAGTCCTCAAACGAAGCGACGGCATTCGCTCCCGACCGCGACCCGCCGATCACCGGCCGGCGCTGCGCCGGTCAGCAAGGTTGCGGGTCCAGGTTCAGCATCAGCCGCAAATTCTGCACCGCCGCGCCGGATGCTCCTTTGCCGAGATTGTCGAGCCGCGCCACCAGCACCGCCTGACGCCGGGCGTCATTGGCGTGTACAAACAGCTCGAGCCGATCGGTGTCGTTGAGCGCGGTCGGTTCAAGCTTGCCGTCGGCCTGCGGCGCCGCCACCGAAACCATCGGGCAGCCGCAATAACGGGCGCTGAGTGCGGCGTGCAGGTCGGCGCCGCGTGGCTTTGCCGGCAGGGTATCGAGGTGCAGCGGCACCGACACCAGCATGCCCTGGCGGAAATGGCCGACCGATGGCACAAAAATCGGCCGCCGCGTCAGCCCCGAATAAAGCGCGGTCTCGGGCAGGTGCTTGTGCTCGAGGCCGAGCGCGTAAAGCTCGAAGGCGGGGCCGCCCTGCTGTTCATGCGCCGCGATCATCGTCTTGCCGCCGCCCGAATAGCCGCTGACCGCGTTGATCGTGATCGGATAGTCGCGCGGCAGCAGCCCCGCTTCGACCAAGGGCCGCAGCAAGGCGATCGCGCCGGTCGGATAGCAACCGGGGTTGGCGACGCGTGCGGCGGCGGCGATCCGCGCCGCCTGGCCGTCCGCCATTTCGGGAAAGCCGTAGGTCCAGGCGGGATCGACGCGATGGGCGGTGCTGGCGTCGAGCAGTCTCGGCGCTTGCGACCCCAGTTCGGCGGCCATTGCCGCCGCCTCGCGCGCCGCGTCATCGGGCAGGCACAACACGACGAGGTCCGCGGCCGCCATCATGTCGCGCCGCGCCGCCCGGTCGCGTCGCTGCTCCGGCGGCAGGCTGAGGACCGCGATCTCGCGCAGTTGCTCAAGACGGGCGCGGATGCCGAGGCCGGTTGTACCGGATTCTCCGTCGATGAATACGCTGACGGTTTGCCGCCATGTCTCGATCCCCTGCGCAACAGGTTGCGTCGCCTCTGCGTCATTGCCGCGCGATCCCCTAGCGCAATCGCCGCCGCCGCGCAAAAGGGTTTTGCCGGCTCCGGGCGGGGAGCTTGAGATTGGCGGTTTTCGCGCCGCCGCCCGCTGCGCTATCGTGGCCGATCAACCCCTTCACGGAGTGAAGCCATGGATCAAGCCGTCGCGCCGCTCAACTGTCTTGCCGGGGTCAAAATCCTCGACCTGACGCAGTTCGAAGCCGGTCCCAGCTGCACCGAGGCGCTGGCTTGGCTCGGCGCCGACGTCGTCAAGGTCGAGAACCCCGAGGCGGGCGAGCCGGGGCGCAGCAACTTTCCCGGCCGGCCGGGCGCCGATTCCTATTATTTCTTCGAGTTCAACGCCAACAAACGCTCGGTCACGATCAACCTCAAAACCGAGCGTGGCGTCGCCCTCGTCAAGGAAATGGCGAAAAAGGCCGACGTCATGATCGAGAACATGGCGCCGGGCACGATCGAACGGCTGGGCCTCGGCTATGACGCGATCCGCGCGGTCAATCCCGGCATCATCTATGCCCAGGTCAAGGGCTTTGGCGAGGGCAGCCCGTATGAGAGAAACCTCGCCTTCGACATGATCGCGCAGGCTTGCGGCGGGACCATGAGCGTGACCGGCGAGCCCGACGGCCCGCCATGCAAACCGGGGCCGTCCCTGGGCGACACCGGCACCGGCATGCTGATGGCGATCAGCATCCTCGGCGCGCTCTACGAGCGCAAGACCACCGGCCGCGGGCGGCGGTTGCAGGTGGCCATGCAGGACGCGATGCTGCATTACATGCGCTTTCCGTTCCAGGTGCAGGCGCAGACCGGCAAGCCCGCCGGTCGCGGCGGCGGCCGCAGCCTCGCCGGCGGCGTCGCGCCAAGCGGCATCTTCCCGTGCGCGCCGGGCGGACCCAATGACTGGATCTATGTCTTCGCACGTCCGCGCGAGCATTGGCATCGGTTGTTGAAGGTGCTCGGGCGTGAGGAGCTGATCGGCGACCCGCGCTACGAGACGCCCGCGGCCCGCGGCGAACACGCGGCCGAAGTCAACGAGATGGTCGCGGCCTTCACCCGCCGCCACTCGAAACACGAGGCGATGCGGCTGATCGGCGGGGCCGGGGTGCCGGCCGGCGCGGTGCTCGACACGATGGAACTGATCAACGAACCCACTTTCGAGCAGCGCGGCATTTTCCAAGTCATGGATCACCCCTCGGGGCCGTTCAAAATGCCGGGCTGGCCGGTGCGCTTTGACGGCAAGCCGCCCAAGCTCGAACCCGCCCCGCTGTTGGGCGAGCATGTGAGGGAGGTGTTTGGCGAGTGGCTCGGCATGAGCCAGGGGGATGTCGACGCGCTGAAACAGGAGGGCGTGATCTGACCTGAAGCGGCGAGAAAGCCCGAAATCGACGCAGTGAGGAGACGCGCATGACTGTCGAGGCCGATGCTGCCCGTCGCTATACCTCCAGCGCTATAGAAACGCGCATCGACGAGGCATTACGCGCCGCCGGCAAAGACCCGGAACACTTTGCTCCTGACGACTTGATCCCGCTCGACGAGTTCCATCTGAGCGGTCGGGCCGCAACCGAGAGGTTTGTTCGCCATCTCGAGCTGCGATCCAATATGCGCTTGCTCGACATCGGCTTCGGGACTGACGCGGTTGTCGTCTGGTCACCCGCGTTCCCCACCGTCACCCCCGCGAAAGCGGGGGTCCAGGGCAACCGGTAGAACCCTTGTGGCCCTGGTTTTCCGCTTTTGGCGCAGGGGAAATGCCACGCACATCTCTTCCGGGGTTTCATGCTCCTGTTGAACCAGAAGAGGTCGTCTTGGCAGGGCTTGAACCGGCCATCCACGCCTTCCCGGCCGCGGCGGCAAGACCGAGAGGCGCGGGTCAGCCCCGCGCATGACAATCTCGGTGCGTGGCCGAAGGAGATCAAACAAGCGAGAACGGCAGACGGATTTTCCCCGCACGAAGGAACGACGGGCATCACAGCTAGGAGGAGTCACAGATGGCGCAGCTGACCGGTAACGAGATCCTCGCCCGCTGTCTCAAAGCGCAGGGGGTCAAAGACATCTTTTTCCTGATGGGCGGCCCGATGCTCGACGTCGAGACGATGTGCATCAAAGAGGGCATTCGCATGATCGACACCCGCCACGAGCAGGGTGCGGCATATATGGCGCTGGCCTATTCGCGGGTGACCCAGGGGCCGGGCGTGTGCATGGCGGCGTCGGGCCCGGCGACGCTCAATCTCGGCACCGGGCTTGCCAATGCGCTGATCGATTGCTGCCCGGTGGTGGCGTTGGGCGGCTCCTCGCCGATCGGCCAGTTCGGCCGCCAGGTGTTTCAGGAAATCGACCAGGTCAAGGCGCTGGAAGGCTGCGTCAAATACGCCGACCGCGTGCACAATCTGAAGCGCCTGCCGCAGCAGGTGAATTTCGCCTTTCAGACGGCCCTCGCCGGCAAGCCCGGCCCGGTCTATCTCGATTTCCCGGGCGACGTGCTGTACACGCATGTCGACGAGGCCGAGGTCGATTGGAGCTATTGCGGCCGGCCGATCGTCAGGGCCCGTCCCTATGCCGAGCCGCGGGCGCTGAACGCGCTGGTCGATGCCCTTAACAGCGCGCAGCGGCCGATCATCGTCTCGGGGAGCGGCGTGTTGTGGTCGCAAGCCTGGGACGAGATGCGCGCCTTTGTCGAAAAGGCGGGCATTCCCTTTTACACGACCCCACAGGGCCGCGGCGTGGTTCCCGACGACCACGCTTACGCCTATCTGACGATGCGCAACGACGCGTTTCGCGAGGCCGACCTCGTCATCATCCTCGGCACCCGCACCAATTACGTGATCGGCCACGCTCTGCCGCCGCGCTTCAACCCCGAGGCCAAGGTGGCGCGCATCGATATCGACCCCGCGGAAATGGGCAACTCGGCGCGCAACATCGACTTGCCCATCGTCGGTGATTGCAAATCGGTCCTGCAACAATTGTGCGAGGCGGTCGACGCCAAAACGGCCGATCGCTTTGCACCCTGGCGGCAAAAGCTGGCCGAGGGCGAGGCCAAAAAGCGCCTGCGCGCCGGCGGCAACTATCCGAGCGACGGCGACATCCACCCGCTGCGGCTGTGCGAGGAAGTTAAAAACTTTATGCAGCGCGAGGCGATCCTGACCGTCGACGGCCAGGAGATTTTGAATTTCGGCCGCCAGTCGATCCCGACCTTTGTCCCCGGCCACCGCCTCAATTCCGGGCCGTTTGGCACGATGGGGGTGGGTTTGCCGTTTGCGGTCGGGGCCAAGGCGGCCAAGCCCTCCGCCCAGGTGATCTGCCTGCATGGCGACGGCTCGTTCGGGCAGAACGCAATGGAGCTCGACACCGCGGTGCGCCACAAATTGCCGCTGTTGTGCGTGATCAGCCTCAATGGCGGCTGGACCGCCGACCCCGAGCGCAACAAGCCCGGCCGCGATCTCGGCTACACCCGCTACGACAAAATGGCCGAAGCCTTGGGCTGCTATGGCGAATATGTCGAGGCGCCGGAAGCCATCCGGCCGGCGCTCGATCGCGCCTGGAAAAAGGTCGAGGAGGGGATGGTGGCGCTGGTCAACGTCAAAACCGACTACCGGGCGCGCGCCACCACCGTGCGCTTTTCGAGCCGCGAAACCTGACCGGCCGCCCCGGTTAAGGGGCGCCTCCGGGCGCTCCTGCCGACAATGATGCGTAATAATCCGTTTCACAAAACATGCGCAAGAAGCGCTCGATAAGCGCAACATTCTCGAACAATGGGTGGAGCGGACGTTGCGGGCGCCGGATAGGACGGGCCCGGATCCGCGTTATCCGGATCGGACGCGATCCTACCTGGCGATCACCGAAAGTGGCGGGCGCGTGCTGCGGGTTGGGCATCGACCGGAGGGGAACGATATCGTGGTCATCACGGTGCATTTCGATCGCGGAGCGCGGGGATGATCAGAACTTCCTATGATCCCGAGGCCGACGCGATGTTTATCTGGTTCGGCCCGGAAGGCGTCAAATCCGCCGGCACAAAAGAGGTGGCACCGGGCGTCATGCTCGACTTTGACAGCGATGGCCGCGTAATCGGAATCGAAGTGTTGGATGTGAGCGAGCGCATGATGAAATCCGAAGCCGCAGCCTGACCCACGCACATGGTGCCAGGCAAAAGGTCGAGGAGGGGGTGGTGGCGCCGGCCAACGTCAAAACCGACTACCGCGCCCGCGCCACGACCGTGCGTTTTTCGAGCCGCGAAACCTGAGCCGGCGCTGCGCCGGCCGCGCTCAGACAAAGGCGCGGCGGATCTTGCCCCAGTCCTCAAGCGCATGCTCCTGGCCGGGCACGATCTGCACCGCGACCTCGTCATAACCGGCGGCGAAAAGGGCGGCGATCCGCTCTTTGACCTCGTTCTCGGTGCCTGTGGTCGTCGTCTCGCGAATGAGTTCGGCGGTCACAAACCGCCGCTCCTCGGGTTTGACGAACATCAGGTGGCCGCGGTGGTTTTCGAGGTAAGGCGCCCCCTGCGGCCGGAACCCGCGCGCCAGCTCGACATAGAGGGCGACCGTTTCGGCAATCGCCGGCGAGGGCGGAGTGGCGTTTGGCAGGCCCATCAGCGCCTCGTCGGCGGCGCGGTGCAACAGCATCGCCGCACGCGGCCCGGCTTGGGCGAGCGCCCGCGGGCTGTCGGCCGGCTCCCCCGCCGCGAGGATGGCGCCCCCGGTCAGCACCACCGCATCGAGCTCGCCGGCGACATGCCCGGCCGCCTCGCGCTGTGCCCGCAACGCGGCGATAGCCGCCTGCGCCGCGGCAGGATGGCCGATTGTGCTGATCCAGCCGGCGCCGAGCCGCGCGGTCAGGGCACGGGCACGCGGACCGGTCGCCGCGATATAGACGCCGATCGGGTCGTTGGTGTTGATCAGGCCGAGCTCCGGGTTCAGCAGCCGGATCAACCGCCGCTTGCCCTCGATTTCGGCCTCGATGGTTTCACCGCGCAGCAGCGCCGTGACAACGCGGATGTATTCCGCCATATCGGCGAGCTTGACCGCACCCAGCCCCATCGCCCGGCGGCCGGTAAAGCCGGTGCCTATTCCGAAATCGATCCGCCCCGGCGCCAGCTTGTTCAACGAGGCAAAGGCGTTGGCCGCCACCGCCGCAATCCGGTTCGACGGGATCAAGACACCGGTGCCGAGCCGAATCCGGCTGGTCTTGACCGCGGCGACCGCCATCGCGACAAACGGGTCGGCCGAAAGCATCTGGGTGTCGTAGAACCAGGCCCGGTGAAACCCCAATTCCTCGGCCCGCCGCACGACCCGCCACGAATCGGCGTCGGTGGGGATGGCAATCGCGAATTTCATGTTTCTGCCCGCTAGTGCTTGATTTGCGATGACCGCGGCTACGCCGGACGGCGCGCGCTGACGAGAAAGATCGTGCCTTGCAGCCGAACCTCGCCGCTGCCGGGGTCGGCGACCGCGGCAAAGGCTGTCTCGATCTCGCGCACCAGCTTTTGGCGGGTCGCGGCGTCGGGGTTCTTTTCTTCGATCAGCCGTGCGGTCGGCCCCATCGCCAACGCCTGCTGCGCCTCGTCCGCGGGCTTGCCGCCGAGGATTGTCGGATGGGCGCGCTCGACCGCGATTGCGGTGAACCCCGCCTGTGCAAGCAGGCCCTGCACATAATCGGGATCGCCAAACGCCATCGGCCCCGGTTCGTGCGCCGGTTTTGGCGCCGGCGGCCCGAGCCGGCGGACGGCCACGTCATAGGCAACCCGCCAGTGGCGGTTTTCGGCGAGCGGTCCCCAGCAGGCGAAGACAAGCCGCGCACCCGGCTTCAACGCCCCGGCGATGTTGCGGAACGCGGCCGCGGGGTCGGCAAAAAACATGACCCCCATGCGCGAGGTGGCGACATCGAAAGCGGCCGGCGGGAACGCGAATACCTGCGCGTCGCCGAGATGGAGCGTGACATTGTCGAGCCCCTGCGCGGCAACCCGGGAACGCGCCGCCGCCAGCATCGGCTCGGCGATGTCGACGGCGACAACGCGGCCTTGCGCGCCGACCGCCGCCGCCAAGGGCAGGGTCAGGGCGCCGGTGCCGCAGCCGATCTCAAGCACCTGCTCGCCGGGCGCGAGGTGCAGCCGGTCGAGCAGC